>CANBAX010000006.1 GCA_947366645.1 uncultured Clostridia bacterium | reverse complement strand
CACTTTGCATATGTTTTGTAAAACTGGAAGACTTGCACTTGCAGAAATGATTTCCTGCTCACTTGAATAAAGAAGGGGGCGTATAACATAGAGGTCTGTATTAGATAGATAACTTATAGGTTTAAAGGTGGACAAGCGCCCTTCAAAGAAAAGTGAAATGATAAAAGTTTCAATTAGGTCATCTTTGTGATGCCCTAAAGCAACCTTGTTGCAGCCCAGCTCTTTTGCTTTGCTATTCAAAATCCCGCGTCGCATATTCGCGCATAAACTACACGGATTCTTCTCTTTTTTCAGGTCAAAAACCACTTCAAAAACATTAGAAGTCACTAAATGAAATTCCACATTAAGCTCTTGGCAAAATTTTTCTATCTGACTATAATCCATTTCCCCATTACTAAGGTCAACACTGATGGCGACAAGTTCAAATTTCTGCTCGCTAAAATTTCTGTAGCGTGCAAGCGCAGATAAAAGCACAAGACTGTCTTTCCCACCTGACACCCCAACTGCAATTTTGTCACCCTCTGAAATTAAGTTGTTTTCTTGGCATACTTTGCGTAATGCTCCCAATATTTTTTGCATAATAAGCCTCTTTTCAAAGAAAATATATCAAAATTAAATAAAAAAAGCAATAAAAAATAAAAATTAAATTTTTTCGCTTTTTATTGCAATTAAATTTATTAAAAAATTATTATTAAACACAAATAATATTTATTATTTTATTAATAATAAACTAAGTAATTTATTTGACAATTTTCTCCAGCAAAACTATAATTTTTACATAAAGTTTAATTTTGTGATTTGTGAAGAGATTTTGTTTTCAAATTGCAAATATTAAACAAGGAGGAAAGATGAAAAAGTTTTGGCTAGGACTTTTAAGTACAATTGTTCTTCTTGGTGGAAGTTTGGCGTTTACAGCATGTGATGCGCCAAAGCTTTCTATAGAGCTTAGTGATACCCATACAGAAATCTGTCTTAACGATGACAGTGAGAAGAGTATTACGGTGGTTGCTAAGGTAATCGGTAAGAATAATGGCGAAGTATCGGTTTCATCAAATTACAATGATGTTGCGGTTGCTTCCGCTCAATATTCAACGGTAGTTGGTGGCAATGTAATTACCATAAAAGCAGTAGGCACGGGAAATGCTGAAATACTGGTGACAAGTAAAGATGATACAAATGTATCCTCTACTATTTCTGTTTCAGTGTATAATCGCACAACTTCAATTAGCCAAAACCCAGATAGAAGCAATGCTTATCTTTTGAGAGGGGAGGAAAATGAACTTAACGCTAACCTTCTTGTAAAAAAAGAGCCTTCTCAAGATGCGAGAGGAGATGTGTCTTGGAAACTAGCCCCAGATTTTGAATCTGATTACATAACCCTATCAGGGGATAAAATCATCATCGATAATGAATATGACTATCCTACCGTAAAATTAATAGCTTCTGTTGCAGGAGTTGAAGACACAGAAATAGAACTTGCCGTTATAGACCCATTAGGCCTTACAGGACAAATCTTAATGTCGTACACCGGCGAGGGGTTTACTGAGTTTAACTATGACGAGCCTATTTCCATCGTTTCAAATATTTCTGATGACGATTCTTACACAGCATATATACAATTCACGGTTCCTACAAAAGAAAATATGCTTGAGCCAATTCCATACATAAATGGCAAAGAGTTTAGTGATGAATTAAGTATAAGGCTTGCAAGCGAACCACAAGTAAACAATAATAAAACTACATATATCTATGAAATCAAGGCAAAGAATCACTATGTGAATAATGTTTTTGATATCTATTTCAAATTGAACTATAAAAGCTATAGTTACAGCAGCACTACCCCTCAATTCAAGGTAAAATCTGCTGAAAAGATAGAGACAGTACAGCTTTTAAACGAACTTGGACAAATTGTAAGCAAGGAGGATATATACACAACATATAGTTTCCTCTATGGCGCAAAGCATCGCATACAATTTACGCCAAACATTCCAACCGCCTCTAAGGAGTATACAATTAAGGTGGACTACAGTAATGTACCATCTTCAAGTGGAGAAATCATAACTGAAAACACCCTTCAATTTTATTATCAAGCGTCAAGCGGCGAATTTAAAAAGATAGAACTTACAAGATTAAGCGAAGAGGAAAATATTTTTTCTGCCCAAGCGTCAGCAAACACATTGTATATTCTTGCAGGGGTAAAAAATCAACTTCAAAAAGTAAAGGTAATTTTCACAGCGATAGAAAATACAAATGCAAAGTCTGAATGTGAATTTAATCTTGTGTCTACAACTTCAAGCCTAGATTTTGGCGAAAAAGATTATTCTATTGACTTAAACAGCACGAATACAAAAGTAATACCTTCTGAAATGTTTACTCTTTTAGGAGAGTCTGACATAAATCTCTTAAATGTGGAACTAGAAGGCGAGGGCTTCACAGCAGAACTTGAAAATAAAGGAAGCCTTGTAGGCGAGGTAAACTTTATCGTAAATTTCAAGGTAAAACAGGAATCTTTAAATACAAGCGGTAAGGGAAGGTTTAGAATAGTACATAAAAACGGCATGGCAAGTAGCTGGTATGATGTAAACTTGTATGTGCCAATGAGTGATATAAATATATCGTTTGATAACTCAAACAGCGCTGTTACAAAATATCTTCCAAATTCTAATAATTTAACTCCGGTAGATAACTTTGGAGGACTTTATGCGGTTAACGCAGGCAACTTAAGTTTAATAGAAAACGCTTCACAAACTATAGAATATCTTTTAATTAGAAGCGGCTTTCATGTAGGGCTTACCTTTAACACTCAAAATGCTGCTGTAACGCGAAATTATAAGTTTTTTGATTATGAAGACAGTGAAACAAATAAAGCCTTGACGGCACAAGAAATTTATAATGGTGCGGAAAATTACAGCCAAAGAATATCCATAAATGGTGATAGTATTATCACTACAGATAAAACAGGTTTTACCTATCTCGTAATTGAATTTACTGGTAAGGATTCAAATGGTGCCACGCAAACTTATGTAAGAATAATCCGTATACAAAACTACGTCGCACCTAACGAATTTGCATTAAATCCAAATATTGCAAACCTATTTGCAGCAGATTCGGTAAGCAGTGGAGATGAAACTGTTTGTGACGTGACTTTGTTTTTAAGCGATTTGCCACTATCTTTCAATGATGTGAGATATTTTACTTTTACCTTAGATGGACAAAAAGGAACTGTCGAGAAAGATTATGAAATTGATGAAAACACTTTTGTGTATAGTGTTTCTTGGGAAGAAATCAAGATAACAAATCTTAGAATATATCAAAGGTACATTACCTTTACTGTTACAGGACTGACAACATTAGGAAATCCATTAGTTAGTCATTTACTTGATATTAATTACTTCAACACAGATTTGCAAGACAACATAAAATTAAGTAATACCATGCTTATCAATGTAAGAAATGCGGACAGGATAGAAAGTCTAAGCCTTAAGACAATTCTTGCGGAAAACGAGCTATATTTCAATGTAACAGAAAATGTCCCAGCAGTGCTTGTATTTTCACATTCCCCAACAAATGCTAAAAATAATAAGTTTGAATTCATTTTAACAGATGGTACAAACTTACAAAATTTTGTAACTACAGTCCAGTCAGGCAATGAAGTTAGGGTATCCAAAAACACAATTACAGGTGCAAACGGCTTCTTGTATGTACTCCCAGCCGATGCAGTGAACAACAACAGCATTTCATATTACCTAAATGGCGAGTTAAAGAGTTTTGGTCGCTCCGAAATTCACAAAATGTATAATAATCCTAATTTTATGGGAGAGGCAAACTCTGAGGAAGGCGCTTACTTTATAAATAATAAAGGGGAAAGAATATACTTTAGAGATATCATTGTATGCGTTAAAGTAGTTGTAGCAGACGGAGAAAGTGAGGACCGTGCTTTCCATATCTATTCAGAAAGCGGGCTTCAAAAAGTTCAAAATGGCAAATGGTATGTTGTGATGAACGATATAAGTTTGTCAAGCACATGGACAGGAATAGATTCGGGAATAAAGGGTATTAAAGGAAATAACGCAAACATTACTATCACAATGAATGGTGGCAATGCCTTTGTTAATAACAATACTGGCATCATTAAAGACCTTCGTTTTGTGGGCATGGTAAACGCTAACGGCTTTGTATCAAACACAAACTCAGGTCTTATAGATAATGTAACCATAGACGTAAATACAAGCAGCACTCAAATGACAGCAAGCAGTGTTGAGGGCGAAATTGCAGGCGGAGTTGTCGGCACTAATAATGGAACCATAACAAATGTCAGCGTACTTGGCGTTTCAGTAAAGGGCGTTACCGTCGGCGGGATTGTCGGCAAAATGAACGCCGGAAAAATAGAAGATGCTCGTTATGAAATTTATAATTTTGAAGGCGGCGAAAACACACTTTCCGCAGATACAGTCGGTGGTATCATTGGGCAGTATGATGGCGGAATAATCAATGAAGTTTACGCCTATGATTATACTATGGTAGAAGGCAAGGTAAGCCACCTGTCAGGAAACACAGTCGGGTCTATCATAGGAAAAGCAGAATATTCTCCAGTAATAGAAAGCTCTTTCGCAGTCGTGAATATTGACAAAGTAGTTGGCGGCGGAAGCGAGGCAGAACTTATCGATGTATACAACTCTTATTTTGATGAAAAGGTAGACGGCGGCTATACATACACAAGCGATAAATTAGAAGTAAAGGCAGAAAACTGGTCAAATGACGAAGAATGGGTTAATGATGGCAAGCCATATCTTAAAGATTTCCATCAAGAAAAGCCTATCACCGTTTTAGATGAGTATAGAATAAAAGAAGATATAAAATATGGAATATACTATCAAGCATTAAAGGTTGATGAAAAATCAGCAATACTATTCAATTACTCTGTTTCACCACTTGATGCTTCTACTATGGAGGAAAACGAAAGAAAAGCGTTAAACGACTTTAATACAATAAATCTATCGGCATTATTTAATAATCAAAACATGGAGGGAGTTGTTGTATTATCTAGCAACCCAAGTGTGGTATCAATAAGTGGTACAAACTTAAATATTAAACGCAATGGAAAAATAAATTTAACTATAACCTCAAAACATGATTTCACAAAAACCGAAAGTTATGAAATAACTGTCGTCTATGCGGTTACTGATATAACTGTAGGTTTAGTTGAAGCCAATGGAAAGGTAGTCCAAGAAGGTGATGAAGTAAGTTTACAAAAAGGCAAGTCACTTACAGTTGATTTGGGCTTTGAAAATCAAAGTTTTATTCTTGGCTATCAAGGAAAAGAATATAGCTTTATAACCAGCGATAATTATACTTTTGAAACAAGTATTTTGGAAGGCAATATCTCTGCTTTCATGATGGAGAGAAGTACTATAATCTTACTATCAAATCAAGATAGCGTTAATACAAAAGTTAAAACTTGGCTTAAAATGATAGACCTTGATGATAAAAATAACCAAGCAATAGCAAGGATATTCTCACGAAACTTTGCTGTAGCACCATTTGAAGGCGGATTAAATTTAATTTTCTCAAATGAAGATGTTTCAGTCACACCATCTCGCTCAGGTGTAATAAAGGCTACACTAACAACAAATAATTCTCAAGATGGTTTAACCCCAAAAGTTATTTTATCATCAAATAAAACTCCATTAACAGTAGAAAAAATAAACGGAAGCTGGGTTGCAAGTCTTGCGGGAGAGGAAAGACTTGAGATACAAATCAAGAAGACAAGTGAAACTCAAAATGCCGGAGTCTACATAATAGACTATACAATAATCATTAATGTTCACTCCACTCACCGAGGAGAAGTCTCTGAGGATGAAAATTACACTGTAAACTTCTCTTCATTAAGTCAAATAGTAAGTGGTGATGTGGATATAGTTGTTTCAAAACAAACTTTCACCAATGTAGATATCACAAACTATAAGGTAGAGAGTATTGGGCTTGATAAAAATAACCCTAATAGAATGACATTTGAAACAAGCTCATCACCAACAGGTGTGATTTCCCCAGGAAACAGCAGTATATTAAAGGTAAATGTAAATCCAAATTTCGCGTATTACGACCATGTAGTTGTAAGCTATGATGCCGTAAACGCTGGAATGAGTACTATAAACATGGCAACTGTCAAATATATGCAAAAACTTGATAACAACATATATTATGAGGACACTGATGTTGAAAAGTACGGAAACGGAGTTTTAGTAAATCCGAAAGCAAAAGATAAAGACCTGTATTTCAAAATATGGGCAAATCCAACAATTAATCAAGATACAACCTTAGTTGTAACTGCAACATTCTACGATAAAAACCACAAATATATAACTCATGTTAATTATTTCCTACTTGTAAGTTATTTTGTAGAGCCAACAATACTTATTGATGGCGAAGAATTTGCAATACTTGCTAAAGGTCAGTCAGTCGAAATAAAAATCATAGTGCCACGTGACTATGATATAGATATAGATAGGGTTGCACCTGACACAGCTGCGGTATCAGGGGTAACCATATCAAGACCATGGAATGTAGAACAAGACACTCTCACAGGTGCAAAAATTTATACCTCTAAGATTAATGCTGGCGTTACAAGTAAACTAAATGATGGCGCAACAAACTTCACAGTGACCGCCCGAATAAATAGGGTTATAAATGGAAGTGAACAAGATAAAAGCAAAGCGGCTACAGTCAGCCTTGTAGATTTCAAAATTGACACAACTGAAAGTCAGGCTAATCTCAACATAGAAGGGGTGGAAGGAGATACCTTTACAACTTACTATGGCGTTTATCAAACCTTAAAATTTAATTATCCACTTCTTCCAGAAACCTTAATTTATGACAAGAGCGATGAAGAAAGCGTACAAGCAGTTGATAAAATCAATAATGCAAGACAATTCTTCTTAGAAAATGGATATTATAATGCAAATTGTTATTCTATAAATTATGATGTTGAAAAAGGCGTTATAAGAGATATCTCTCAAAACCTTTCATACCAGCAAAGTGATGGCAAATGGGTGGGAATACGCCGTGATGATAACAGTTTCTATAGTGCGGGCGGCTATTTAGAGTGGTCGTATACCGCAGGTAAAAACGGTATAGAAGTAAAGGGTATTACTCTATCAAGTGGAAACGAGCCTATACGTATGAGGCTAGAAACAAGTATAAAAACCCCTGGCATGGAGGAAAAAGTTTGTTATTATTACTTTAACATAGTTGTAAAAACATTCTCTGATGAAGACGTTCCTATTATCATTGATAATAAAGAAGACTTTTTGAAGATGTCGACAGGCGAAGCCGGTGACTATATCCTTATGAGTGATATAATCCTTGATGGTTACACTCCTTTTGACACTACCTATATAAACAGCCTTGACGGCAATGGCTATACTATATATATAAACAACTTCAATGAATATCCAGAAACTTCAGAACTAAACTACGCACTATTTAATAATGTTACAAGCAACACCACACTCAAAAATGTGCGGGTAAATGTATATAATGGTGGCCAGTTAATTGCAGATATAAGTCAGTATAAACGAATTAATGTTGCAGGACTTGCAATAAACAATGCGGGTATAATCACTAACTGTGAGGTTGTATCCTTCCAAAAGTCAGATAAAACCACATCAAATATATCAACAGATACCGGCTTAATAGTAAAATATATCAATGGAAAAGGTACAAGTACACCACAATATGTGTATACAAATGAGTTCACAAGCACGGTAGCAGGCTTTGTAATTTCTAACACCGGCTCTATAACCAATAGTAGGGTGGGTGGAGATGAAATCAAAACTGTTGGTGGCCGCCATGCAGATGGCAAAAATCAAACAACAGGCTATGATTTAGAAAAAATTACATTACAGCCATTTAATATAGTTGCGCAAGGAAATGTTGCGGGCTTTGTAAGTCAAAACTCAGGCACCATCGCAAGCTCGTTTGTTAAAAACATAGGGATAACAAATGAATCAAAAGGCACTTCCTTCCTCACTGCTGGTTTCACAATAACTAACAGTGGCCGTATTTCAACCTCTTATGTACAAGGTTCTAAGGGGGAAACAGCAAACGTATGTATGCTAGGTTCAAGCATATCATCAAGCTATGGTATTGTTGCAGGCTTTGTATACCAAAATGGTACAAGCGGCTCAGGAAACACGGATACAAGCAATGTAAGCATAAACGACTGTTATTCAAATATACTCATTTCAAATCAAGATAACACGGCTTACCTTGCAGCAGGCTTTGTATATATGAACGACGCAGTAGTTACAAACTGCTTTTCAGCATCTCAGATTTCAAATCAAACATACTCACAAATGAACTTTACAGGTGTAGATGCACTTGGCGACCCATTAAATAGAGGCAGCTATAAAAATTGTTATTACTACAACCCTAATTTAGGCTTGAACGAAAGTGCTACCGAAGAAAAATATGAAACTGGTGCAACTAAAATCTCAGAGTACCTTAATGAAGAAAGTTATTATGGTTTTTCTTTCAATAGTGCAAAAAGTGATAACGACGGTGTTTGGAGGATAGATGAAAACGGGCTATCACTTGTGGAAGCAAATCAAATATCCTTCTCAAACAGATATTCACTTCAAGACCCAGAAAATAATGAAAACTACATTCTTCCATATTCAACAATGTACGATGGCAATAATGAAATCAACATCAATTACGGCTCTTATAATAACCCAATAATAATCAGAAACGCTGAAGAATTTGTCAAAGTCACAGGCACCAGCGAATCAGATTATATTGCAAAGTATTTTAATGATGAAAAAATCTATGGATATTATAGGCTTGTAAACGATATCGACTTGTCCACTCTCGTTACCCGTGAAGATGGCACAATAGACCTTCCATCAGTAAACAAAGCGTTTACAGGCAGATTAAATGGAAATTCTTTCACTATTTCAGGATTATCCATAGCTTCAACCACCTCAACTCTTGCGTATGGAATGTTTGCCTCTGTTGAGGAAGGCGGAAGTATAATCAACCTTGACATTACTGTAGATTTGGTAGAAAATGGTGAGGCAACCTTTGTTGGTGCGCTTGCTGGATACATGTATAACGGTATCCTGTCAAATATCAATGTTAAATATACTGAAGAGGCTTTAACTAGAGGCTTAAACTTTGTCGGCGGAGTAATAGGTTACGTTAATGGTCAGTCAGTGCTGAAGAATATAAATGTTACAAATCCTAACATTGCAGCACGCAGAAAGATTAATGACATAGACCCTGAAGAAGGAACCTATACACTTGGCGCAAAATATGTTGAAGAAGTAAGAGATTTTCTCTATCAAAAGATAGGAGAGATAATCATTACAAAGGCAACACCAAACATCACAACTCAAATTCGAGATAGGTTAGATGGCTATTCATATGCGGGTGGTGTTGCAGGCGCAATAGATACCTTTACAGATTCTCAAAGAAAACAGTCAGAATATTTGTTTGCTAGTATCTTAAATAGTGATGATTATGATATATTTGGCATTCGCGTATTAAATACAATTAAATTAAACGCACAGGTTGTGGGTGGTGCTTTTGGCTTCAGCGGAATCCACACCGACGTAAAAGATATAGGGGTAGAGTTTAATGATGCGTCTAATGCTTCTGTTTCCTCATTATTGGCTACAAGATACTATGCAGGTGGCGTAATAGGACAAAGTTATGGTAACGTAATGCAAATTTATTCACAGTACAGTTCAACCATACAAGATACAATAGAAAATTCTATCGGTAGCTACTATAACTCATCAAACCTTCAAGATGTAGAACGCGGAAGCACTTCAATATTTGCAAGTGCGGGAGAGGACTATCCTGTTGTAGTTGGCGGATTAATTGGTTATGTTGGAAGCGGAAAACTTACAATAAGCTATTCAAAATTAAATGTGGTAAATAAATCAGCAAAATATGCTGGTGGAATCATTGGTTGCGTAAACACAGAGGGCATTTCTGAATTCCAAATTGTAAACGATGAAATAAAATTGACAGGAAACTATTATATCCATGAAGTTTATTCAACTGGTGATGTGCGTGCTAAAACCGGTGCGGCTGGTGTATTCGGTCAGTTGAAAAATAGCAAGGTAATATTATCCTCAGTCAATGTCACAAACTTCTTGTCTTTAAATAAATATGACGAAGAAAATAGTATCTATACTCAGGAAGAACTTGGCACTGAAAAATTGTCATTCAACAATATCGGTGTCTACGCAATATCGGGCGAAATTGAAAATTCGAATATTTCATATCGACGTGATAGAGTTATATCCTTTGACGAAGATGAAAATAATGAATCAACTAATATTAAGCCAGAATTAGAGGCAACAGTCGGCGTAGCTAAAGAATATAAAACTCCGCTAGGCAAAGTAACTTTAAATGGATATCCAAATGGCACTCAACCTACTGATAAAGAAGTGTTTACTATGCCGGAAGTAAGCAGTTTCAATGACGCTGAAACAGGATATGAAGAAACTTATCCAGCCTTCTTAGGTAAATGGTGGAGTTCAGATAATTGGTATCACAAAACAATTAGGTTGTATCCAACTATCAAATTGTCAGTTGCCGAGCCTTCATATATCTATCTTGATGTACATAATGCGGCTGCAGTTGTAGAAAAAATGAGCCAAAGCAATATAGAAGTTAGGGTTAGAGGAAAGTTAACTCCAACTGGAAACACTTACGGAGATATCGACCTTACAGGACTTCTTTCAAAACAACAAATAAAAGAATATCGAGGCAGAATTATCGGTTGGCCAGAGGGAATGTTGCCAAATGAAGCAAGATATCCAGCAATAATTTTAAATGGACCTATGTTTGAAAATGTCAAAGAAGGCTTTAGAATGCAAGATGTATCTGTAATCTTTAAAGACGACGGCAAAGGTATGTTTAATGCTGCTTCAAAATTCCAAGGTGGATTTATAAATGAAGATGTGACAGATGCCACTATTTCAAATGTAACATTTACTTATAAGTTATCTAATAGTACTGATGCTGGAATTAATCTAAATGGAGATAATGTAGGACTACTCGCTCCAACAATAGAAAATACTTCCATTTATGGCTTGTCTATCAACATTGAAGGTGGTCTAAAAAATCTTCTTAATACAAGTGCTGAAAATGTAGGGCTTATTGCTGGTAAAGCAATTCAGGAGTCTGAAAAAACTCTGAATTTTTCAGGCATAAACATTATTGATAAGCGTTCATTTACTACTACTCCAAATTTAATCAATGTAACTTTCAACAAAACTGAAATAAACATAGGTGGCTATTTTGGTACTATCGAAAAAGTAAATAGTAACGAAGCAGGTCAAGGACTAATAAACCTTTACTTAGGTAAACTCATTAATGATAAGGTGCAAGATGGCGGGTTTAAAAATGAAATAATTTCTTTAGATACAACAAACGCAACAGACACAAATGTGAAAGCAAAAATCGGCGGCTATGTAGGTTATGCAAATGGTCTTTCAAAAATTGAAATTAAAGATGAGCAGGTGCATTCAAATCAAAACTTAATAGGCGTAGATATTAAATTAGAAGGAAGCGTATTTAAGCTAAATGCCGGCATTATGTTTGGTTATTTAAACAGCAGTAATGTTAAGTTAAATAATGCTCAAATAAGCGGTGGCGTTCAAGGAAACGCAAACATCAGCGAAGCAAATATCGGGGGTATTGTAGGTATAAGTACAACTTCTATTGAAGCAACCAACTTGAAAGTATCTGAGTTTAATGTATACGGCTCTGAATCAAGTTCTTTAGCGGAAGATAATTTAACCCCTTCTGAAGCCGAATTTAAAGGTCTGAAGGTAGGAAAAGCAAATGTTGGCGGATATGTGGGTGAAATTGACCAAGCTTTCATACTCACAAACAATAATAATTCAACTTTAAATGGTCAAATAGTGTTAGGCTCCTCTGGAAATGCAATTACTTCAGTAAGTGTCGGTGGTGTAATTGGTTGTGCAAAAGATTCAGTTACAATAACTAATGAAGAAAACTTCATTGTAAATACAAACCTAAGCGTCAATGGAAGCAGTTCAAACCTAAGTGGAATAGTAGGTTATTGGAAACCAACAGGAAAATCGTTTAATGTAAAAAGTGAACATGGTCTGATACAATATAACGGACAAATCTACACAAACGGCAGTTCAAATGTCGGTGGAATTTTAGGTTTATATGAAGGTGGAGAAACCACTGAAACTACTAAAGATACAATTGGTATTGAACGTACCTCTTTTGGTGGAGCGGTAAAGGTATATGGTGATAAAAGTAGCAAAAACATAGTAGCGGGTGGAACAATAGGCTCAATACCAACTAAAGAGGAAAGTGTATCAAAACTTTCAGATATTGTTTTAAAGAATAATTATAATTATGGCGATGTCTTTATTCTGTCTACTGAACAGTTAAACTCCCTAGTCTTTGGTGGCATTGTAGGTAAATTACCTTCCTATAGGCCAACAGATTATAGCGTTAATAATATTTCGGAAAATTATAGTTTAGTGACCTTACATAATCAGCGTCCAGTGACGGGTAATAATATTAGCGCAATGTTTGGAAATGTATGGAGTGGGTTTGAACAAACAGACAACTTCTATAACCATGCGGTAGCGCTTTGCACAGACGATAACGCAGTAGACACTGGATATATGACAGCTTACTCAACAAGCACAGCTACCACAGGTGGCGGATATCGCTCTACTCAGAGTAATGATAAGCACCTTGCAGGAGATGGCGGCACCATTTCAAATCTTTTTGGTTTAGATTTCAAGAATGAAGATATTAGTGGTACAAAACTTAATCCAGCAGAATTTAAAGTTGAAGACAATGGATTAACGGGTGCAAAAACAAAGTACAATGGAATTTCATATTATTACCTTTCTAAAAACACTACAGGAAAACATATTACAACGCTAGAAAACACGGCAATAATTGGGGACACTTATACTATTACATATAAATCAGAAGCAAGCACCGGCTTAATAAAAGAAATGAAAGGACAGTCCTTTGTGTCTGGCTTAAACCTTAATGTTGATATAAATGTTGATGTAAAAGTAGAGAATGTAAAAAATGTTGGCGGACTTGTAGATACCCTTACAAATGGTATTGTTTACGCGGTTGGCGTACTTGGCGAAATGTCGATAGGCGGAGGGAACTCTCTTTCAGTTGGCGGTATCGCGGGTAAAACAGAAAACGCATATATTACGGAGTCATTTACTGATGTTCATATCATTTATCGCGCAGCCAAAGAAGGTAAAGCCGCAGCAGTAGTCGGCACAGTTGACCAAAGTACCGTAATTGACTACACCTATGCAGTCGGCACGGTGGAGTGCTATATTGATGTACATATTGACGGCTTCAGTATCGGCGATGCCACTATCACAAACTCATATACTACGGCAAACCTTGAATGGCATGACTACACCTCAGATAAAACCTCAGGCAAAGCAAGAACAGTGTTCTCTGGTGCGACTCCAAATGATTGCGTTAATGATGTAAATGCAACAGGAATAGGCAAAACAGACGGCATTATCATAGAGGGGAAAAATAAAAAATTAGGTGGTATTAACTGGGTAAATAATAATGATTTCAACTATGGTTATCCAACACGCAAATTCAACTACCTCAAAACAAGTTCATACTTTAAAAGAGGGGAAGATAAGGCCTCAGAAGATGAGAAGACTCGAGGTATTCATAATTATGAATATACCCGTTTAACATGGTTTGATAACGAAGTTAAATATAGTGCTTACACAGAGACGTACTTCGCAATTCCTAATATAAAGGTTTGGAATATATTCATGTCTGAAGGCACAACTCAAAGTGCAAATGCTATTATACGTAATGATATCTATTACAATTACAATGAAGACAAAATGACAACTTCCATAAATGCAGGCTCAGGCGAAAATAACATTGGCAGTATCACGCTTGACGGTCAAGGTCATAGAATTTACAATATCAACCACTGCTTGTTTGTAAACCTTACTGAATCCACAGTAATAAACCTAGACTTATTAGACGCAAACGTAAGCGACGGCAACGCACTTCTTGCCAATTCAATAACTAATTCTACAATTTCCAACATGACTCTTTCAGGAAAATTATCAGCAAATATTGGTGAAGGTGTAGCAGACAGTATAAGTATTGGTGGTCTTGCAGGTTCGATAGCTTCACAAAACGAAAATGAAAGTCAAGTATATTCTATTACTAGTAATCTTAAAATTGATGTTCAAGGTTATGCATTATTCGTCGGTGGTATTATCGGTTCAAGTAGTGGTAATTCCGAATTAAAATACTGTGCAAATAACGGACCGATAGCTATAGACTCTAAATCAAGAGAGTTGGCAAATTTTAATAAACAGAAGTATGGTCACGCTAGGGTAGGTGGAATAATTGGTAAGACTGGCAATGATGACGTTTCTTATTGTTATAACACAGGCTCTATAATTTCAGGATACATGAATGAAGACGGTGATGTACGCAATATTGTTGGCGGAATTGTAGGAGCTAGCTCTGGAAAAATTGCCAACTGTTATAATTCAGGCATGATAAAATCAGGAAATAAAAATATAAATGGAGGCACTCTTTATTATGACGATGGGAAGGCTCCAGATAAAAAGATTTCCTATGCGGGAGGAATTGCAGGTTTTATACATAATGGTAGTGTCACCGCCTGCATAAACACAGGCTTTGTTGAAGCCCTTGGTAAAAACCCTACATATAAAATTTCTGGTAGTTTTGATAATATCACTCATAGAATTATTATTAATATGAAGTTCGAAGGTGAACGTAATGTTTTTGCCTACGGAATAGGTTATGGAATAGTTGGTACTAATTGTCAAAGTATAGACAATGTGATAAACAATGGTAATGTCACAGGCGTTACAACTAATACTATTACAAAAGAGTATCCTTATGAGGAGGAAACTTACTGGGCTACTGCAGGCGGCGGAGATTCAAGAGCAGGCGGCGGCGCAGTAAAAACTATTCAAACAAGTGTTTATTATGGTGGGTATAGCTCTGCTACATGTGACGTGATTACAAAGATTGATAGCAACGAAGTAGTAATCACAGGCTATGATAATTTTGGTGTGCCAGTTAGTTTCTATGTGAAGACTAAGACAGTAGCACGTGTGAAGATTTGGAATGGTCTGAAGGATATTTCTTCGCCGACAGGAAAAACTGAAGGCGACTATTTTACAACATGGTCAAGTTACTTGCCATTCAATGATACTAATTCAATAAGCTATTATGAAAACAAAGTAAACGAAAATAAATATCTATTTGGTTCCTCAAATGGTTCGGTAATATCAGGAAGCGGTTCTTGCCAAAGTAATGTATTAACTTCTCCGGAATGGATTACAAAAAAAGGGGGAGATGAGACGATAAGCATATCAGGTAAAGAATACCTATTTTCTTCAAATGGTGAGAGTATAATTAGCAATATCGATTCTACAAATAGTTGGACCTTAGATATTACATTTAATAATGTGGATTATTTCGAAGACAAATCTGTTTATACTCTTAAAGTTGGTAAAATGAATGGCGAAGGAGATGATGTGGTATTCGAAGCTAAACCAAACACTAATATTATTATTAATAGTCATAGCAATGTTGATGCGAACAGAAATGAAATCAACGGTGTAATCTTTAATATTACAGTGTATAGTACTGTAAAGGAGTTCGATGTCGACGATACAATAAGATGCATAGTAAACCATAGTATAGAAACGACATTGGATTTAAGTACTTTAAATTATGCAATAGATAAAGCTGGAAATGTAACAATAAAAAATATGTCTTTGACAGAGGAAGAAAAAGGATATTTAACAAATCCAACAATATCTTTATATGATAAAGAAGGGGAGAGTCTTGGCGAAGTATTTAAAGTTACTGTTTCAATAAATGAAACAACAAATGAATCAATTTATTTAAAATATGAAAATGGTCAATTCATTTATTATAAAGATGCTTATTTATCAAAAGCGGAAGCGGTTAACAAGGCGAATGTGGTTAACACCAAAGACATTCTTCATTTCGCTGGTAAAAAAATAAAGATATTATATTATGTTACAGAAGAATATATATTTGAAGCTAGTGAAGTGATAAACAAGGCAAACTACCAAGGACAAATTGCTATTGTACCAGAACGCAACCAAGAATGGACGGGGCAGACTATAGAAATTGGAAAAAGCATTACAAATGCTGGACAATTTAATAATGTCTTTAATAATAAAGTAGATAGTAATGATATTGAACAAAGCATATATTTTGAGGCATTAATTCCAAAGAATGGCACCGGTAATATCTATTACGATGCAAACCAAATTGCACACCTTGATACAAGCGCACAATTAATAGCCGATGTAAGTACATTAGAAATTAATGGTTACAGTGTGGAAGTTAAAGTTTTAGCAGATAGTACTCCTACTCAGAAAACTTTGTCCCTCCGTTATACTGGCGCTATAAGCAAAGAAGTATATGACAGCATTTCTGAAGCTATACAAAACAAAATTACCTTTGACGAAAGTTTGACAGTTGGTGAAGAAAGCCCAACTATTAAAGATAATTCTGATTTAATGTATACTAGAAGAATAGTTGTAAGCGAAGGAGCAAACAATATGCTGTTGAAATGGGGCGATAATGTGCTAGCAAAATTCAACAACCCTGAATGGCTTTCAGAAGACTTGACAGGGCTTCCATTCGCAATAACAATTTCAGGAAATGAGTTAATAATAAAATCAGAAGATAAAGGAAATATTGATGCTTTACAAGTTTGTTATGAAAACGATGTTGTCTATACAATAGATGTGCCATTAAATAGAGATGGCAAAGATATAGGAAAATATTTATTTGCTAATGGAAATAGTATACTTGCTACATATGATGGCGAAAACTTCAGATTATCGATATCAAGCATAGAGTTTGAAGATGGGCTTAAGATAAACCTTGCTATTGAAGATGGTAAAATAAAACTTACTTCAAGTGACGTAACTGTACAGCAGATAGAATCTTTAACTGAGTTTTTCGTAAACTTACAATTAGCTTACGAATATCAGCACAACCTTCCAACTTATGCAGCAAACTCACAGTTTCCTACAAATTTAACTGGATTAAAATATTATGAAATTTATACCCCAGAATACAACGTAAATAGTGATAAATTAAATATTGATGCAAATGGAAAATTAAGTTTAAGTTGGGATAACTTAAATTATGTTGGCGGAGATAGTTTTAAAGTCTACCTAGGTACAGTAAACTATGATGTAAGTTCTACATTAAAATTGAGTAGGATAAAGGTGACTCTAAATAAAGAGAGAAGTTATTACGAAATCTCTTTGGGCGGAGAATTAAAGGAAGGCGTAAACGATGGTCAAACCGAGTGCATTATTGAGTTTAATAATCTTGAACATTTACAAGACGCTAAACTTAAATACTTAATCACACGTAAAGTTTACGAAGGGTCAAGCGGGACTCAAGATAATAGTAATGAGAATACACCTAAAGTAGTTGATGGCAAATATGAGTATACCTTTACTTATAGTGGCGCTAATTATTCATATATATTTAATGCTAAGGAAAGTGGGAAAAATATTAAAGTATCCAATATTAGGAAAACATTTAAAGTAAATGATACTAATGGAATAGAACGAAATGTTGAGTTAGCGTATTTCTTGGAGAATGATAATCTACAGGTTTGGACAATAGCGGGATATGAAGGTACACTTTACAGCCAAGATGGCGAAACTTTCTATTCAGATAAAGAGTGTGAAAAGGCTATAAATTTTGCAACATCTTTTGAAATTTCAAAAGAAGATGAAGAAGGCAATGAAATTAAATATAATATTAATTTTGAAAAAGCCAACTTTACTTTTGTGGATATCAATATAAAATACCTTGATATTAACAAAGAAAATGTTACTTTATACTTGGATACCAAAGAAACATTTGATGATGCCACAATGTCTGTAAGCTTATCCACTGGTAAAGAAAGTTCCATTGGAAAAACGATGCCAGACAAGAATGAAGTTTCAATATCATTTGATAAAATTCCTAACGGCGCTACTCCTAATTTCCCAGATATAGAAGACGAATACAATATTTATGGAGATGATACTCATACAACCATTGTTTATCAACCAGATGGTAGAGATTCTTTAAAAGTTGAAATTTCAAAAATGCAAGATGAAAGCGTTACGCCTACTTCTTGGGGAGAGAAACAAAGTAATACAACATCTTATAGTGGCGTAGTTTTAACAAAGAATGTAAACGTAAAATTACTAAAAGCGATTAATTTTGGTGGTGAAGATAGATTAAATTATATAGCAGGAGATAACTACACTTTAACTTTCACATCTTCTTCAGGTGGTTTATTTGAAAGTATTGCAGGAGGTGCAAGTATAAAGGACTTAAAAATTGTTGGAATTATAAACGGCTATAAAACTGAAAAACACTTGGAATTTAGAGAAAGAAACCCATTTGCTCCAGAAATAAGACCAATATTAAGCATCTCAAATAATAAAAGCCAGATCGGAAGAGCGTCGTGTAGG
>CANBAX010000005.1 GCA_947366645.1 uncultured Clostridia bacterium | reverse complement strand
GAGATGTTATCCGGTGACTGGAGTTCAGACGTGTGCTCTTCCGATCTGTGGCGGGATATTCATCAACCGAAACGTTAGCCAGCGAAACAAACGGCAACTGGGCAAATAGGTTTGATTCATCAAGGGTGGAAAGCGCCACTCCTTTTGGAAATCCTGTTGCCCGCCCAGACAGAAATTATTATCAAATCAATAACGCCGAGGACTTGGCGTTACTTTCATATCTTGTAGCAACTGAAACAGGAACTACTTGGGCAAGCGCAAACTATGAGCTTACAGCCAATATTGATTTGGCAGGTTCCTATTGGACACCTATTGGAAGTCCTTCAAACGGCAATTTTATGGGTGTTTTTAACGGAAACTTTCATACAGTGAGCGGAATGGTAGTTTCTGAATCATCTGCTGGGACCTCAAGTGATGGTTTGACTACCACCACTTACCTAGCAGGTTTGTTTGGCTGTACTTTTAATGCTACTATATGTAATGTTACTTGCAGTGAACCGCGATTTAACGGCACTGGTCCAAGTATTTCTGGTTCAATTGTAGCCATGAGTAGTTTTAATACAACTGTGATAAATTGCAGTGGAAGTATTGGAGAAACTACAGGACCTACAAAAATATATGAAGGCGCGGTAACTGCTGGTAGTACTGGAACATTGAAAACGGTAACAATTAAAAATGATAAATATGCCGCAACTAAAGGATTTGCTGTAATGTACAACCTTAATGGCGGTGAGGCTTATGCGTATTCTTCTAAAACAAGCCTTGGAGATAAAAAATACTCAAGTTATGGCACACTCCTTACTTTAAGTGGAGATAATGCGTCATCAGGATTAGTGGCGAACTATGGACCAAGCATTGAATCAAGAGTAAATGTTATGAATGGAGAAAGTGGCGTTTTTGCAATAAAAGTAGGTTTTGCATTTTCAGTAGATACAACTCTTTCAACTCTTGCTTCAACCGGATATATTGCGTCATTAAATTGGACTATGAAACCTTACAATTTAAATGCTTATTATGGTTACGCTAGCGACCCAGTTCGGACAACTTTACGGAATGATGCTAAATTTGATACCAATTTTACTCGTGTAGGTTATACCCTTGAAGGAATATATACAGATGCGACACACGAAAATCGTTTAAGTGGGCTTAATTTTGTGGGTGATAATCCTGCACTTAGCGGAAATACATACACTGTATATTTAAATTGGACTCCTTTAACTAATATTGGGTACAAAATACATACTCTCTTAAATGGAGAGGAGCATAAGGACAGCGAAGGAAATTCTTTAACAGATGCTTCGCAAGCTTATAGTGGTAATCTTGAAATAAATGACGAGAAAGCAACTATAGAGCCTGACCAAACAAGCGGCGTGTGGGCGGTATCAAATCACAATGCTTCAAAAACCATAACAATTACTTTTAGAGAAAAACTAGGTTTCTCTATTGGCGAAGGGGACAAGGTTGGTTATATAAGCGAAAGCCCAGAAGTTTTCGAAGAAGGTGGCGTATATCATGTATTTGACTCAGTTAATGTTGATTCAAAAGCGCTTATTGCTTCTAAAGTTTCAAGAGAAAGTAAGACGGACGAAAACGGAAAACTTTACACAGAATGTAAAGTTGAAATAACAAACCTTGTTGGTTCAGGCGATGTTTATTTAGTGTTTGGCCGCGCAGAAATTAAAGTTGAACTTAAGCTTGGATTTGCAAACGATGAGACCCCAACCATAACTAATACGAGTGAAGGTATGTTGTTAACTACTTCAAACGTAAAAGCAACACTTTCAGGAAATAGTGCGGCTACAAAGTTTGAGGTTGCCACTGGTAAAGCATATTTAGTTACTAAGTTAGGAGAACAATTTACAGTTAATTTTAAAGCAAGCAAGGATAATCAATTCTTTGCGACTTACAATGTTATAGGTTGTTCAGAATTTGTAACAGGAACGCCAACAAAAGTTACTATTGGCGAGGGAAGTTACGCAAAGGAATACACAGTTGCAACCAAACCAGAAAGTGGATTTTTCTCCACAGTGGAAGGGATACTTGAAAATCAAATTATCGCTATTGCAAGGGCATTGTCTTATAAAGTTACAATTAAAATAGAGCATAGCAATGGAAAGACTAAAGATTATACTCCGCCTTATAACGAGCTTTACGATGGAGTAAATAGACAGGACCAGTTTACTAATGCTTATGCAGAAGGCAGTGGTAGTAACGCTACTACAAGTATTGAAAATTATTTTAATGCTGATTTGAACGAAAGTGATAGTTCAGTAACTGTTTATTTGTATTCAAATGAATATTACAAATGTTTTTATGATAATGGTTACAAAGGAAAAATTAAGGGTTTAAATACCAGTGATGACACAGAGAAGTATTTCGATTTAACAGCTACACCAAATGCAAATGGATTTATAGATTACAGTTATTCTTTTATTCCAGAATTTGTGACTGGCGGCGGGGAATTTAATAATGCCGAGTATATCATAACTTTTACAGCTGTGCCACAAACATATACGGTTTCTTCGGAGATATATATTGATGGAGAAAAAGCTGATAGTGATAAAATCGAAGCTTATGGCATAACTGGACAAATACAAAACGGAGTGGCAAGACCTGGGGACACCACTGGCTTTACCTTCACACTTGCTGAAAATGGCCAGAAGTATCTTGTTAACACTCCAAAACTTACTACAGAGGTAGCACAAGCGGGTGATAACGGCTCAGTAGGGGAAATTAATGGAGGAGAATACACCTTTGGCACTAGAAATACTATAATTAGGGCTGATTACACAACCAAAAAAATAACCCTAAATTTAGATGCAACAGCCATAGTAAAAAACGTAAATGGCAGCGGAAAAGACGCGGCACTTGGCGGTTTTACTTATAATAAAGATAGTCTTGGCGCGATAGTAAATTATAGTGATTTTAAAATTGCACTTGACAATGATTCAAATGACTATTCAATTAACATGGAGATAGGATATTACCTTGTTGGCTGGTACCTGAAAAATGGTGAGGTGGTGGTAGAGGCGGCTACCCTTGAAGAACTACTTAACAAAGGTGGTACTATTGCCGGCTTACTTGCGAAAGAAGGAGAAACGCTTGAACTAAGCGTTCAACCTGTTATTAAACAAAAAACAATTACGCTAAGTTTCAGCGAAGGTGAAGATGAACATGATTTAATCACAGGTACAGGTGAAAATCAAACTTATTATCACGCACAAGAAAATTATGAAGTTGAGGGGACTGTTAAATCTGGTTTTGATTTTTCAAAAACAGCTGGTTACTTTAAGAAAATTGCAACAAGTGGCTTGATTTCTTGGTTAATGACCGATAAGAATATAACTTACCTAGTTGATGCCACCTTTACATATGATTCTTCTTGGAATGATATATACGGAGAAAACGATAATATCACATTTAATTTCCAACCAAAAGAGTGGAATAAAATTGTATACACTATAGGTGTTGACACTACTAGCACAATTTCAATAAGTTTAGGCGATACAATTTATTTGACTTATGATTTGGAGGGAAATGCGACATATCATAATGGTGAAATCAGTTTAGGGCTTACAAAAAGACAAGGTTATACCGCAAATAGTTTCAGTTTCCAAGGCAATGGTAACTCTCAAACTATTTTAGGAAATCTTTCTGGAAGCACTAATGTTTTCACTTTGTCAGAAGAAAATATAATCACTTTCCTTGCAAGTGGATACTACTATACCAAACCAGACGTCAATGCATTTACAATTTCAACTGTATGGGAGCCTGTGGTTTACAAAGTATTTGTTGACTATTCAGCATATGAGCAGTTTGACTGGAACGAGGAAAACTATCCTTTAATAAAGAAAGAAGAAGGTGAAAACGGTCGTTATTATATTGAAGTGGCTTATAACTCTGAAATGACAGGACTTGCTGAATTTAAAAAGGTCCTCACAAGATTAGGCTATACTGTTTCTGGCTGGAAAAACATCTCTGATAGCACTGATGAGAATGTATATAATGAAAACAAGAAATTTACTTTAACAAATGACATCACAGTTAAAGCAATATGGGAAGTTGACTTAGCTAATCCTTATATTTCTATAAATTTAGACGGGAATAAAGATGTATACTATAATGGCAAGGTGCAAACCCTTGGCACAGCCTCTATATTGCCAGAACTTGAAAGCGGAAAATCATACTTAGCCAATGGTGAAAAGGTTAATAAAGGTTATTGGGTTTTACTTGGCGAAGATAATCAAATTATCAAGAAATTCGAAGATAATAAACTTATACTTGAACTTTCTAATGTTTCTGAAAGCGGAAAATATGCATTTGTAATTGAGGTTACCTCTGACACGCTTTCATTAGTATCTGAGAACTACACAAGACAAAGTGAAGCGATAACCATTACAATTAAACAAAATGAAATTGTTATAGTTGGCTCTGCACTTGAATCTTACTACACAGGAACTGAAAGATTTATTGCTACAGAAAATAGTGTACAAGGCAAACTTTACTTTAACTATAATGCTGAAGGTAAGCAATTTAGCAATGATTTAAGCGACGCAGAAAAAATAGAATTTGAAATTTCAAATGAATTAATCAGTGTTGTAGCGTTCAGGCTTGTAAGCAGTAACGGGTTCGCAGTTGGAAGCAATATTGAAATTGATTACATTTTAAATACAAACAACTATGAAAATAACTTTACTAATTTTAAAACTTTTGGTCAAACTGGTGGATTTACCAAGGTAAGCGGAGAATATTACAATAATGAGCATAATGCCTTTTCAGTTACTGAAGCCTACTTTATAAGACATCAAAGTGAAAACAATAAAATTGTACCTACTACTATTACTTTCAATGTGAGTGGCAAAGGTTTCTATGTTTTCGATATGTTACATAAAGTTCCTTTTACAATAGGAAATGTACAATACTCTATAGATGGCAGTGAGATAACTGTTCCATTTGATGATTTCACAATTACAGCTGATATCGAAACAAGTTCTTCATTGGCAGGATTTTATAGTGACCTTTCTCAGTTTAACATTAATTACACCGTTAAACTTGGAGGGGTAGATGTTACTAATAACTTTACAGCAAACGTTAGTGGCAGTTATGAAATTGAAGACACAAATGCTTCAAACTCTTATTCATACAACTACAATGTAGGATACTTAACCGCGAAAGACGGAATGTTGCAAAGCGTATCAAATAGATATGGTGGCAAAAATTACTATAACATTAAAATTACAGAAATAGTCCTTGGAGATGTTACTTTACGTGGAGAAGATATTACCGAATTTTACACTTATTCTAATGATATAGAAATGGTAATTACCGTAACTGGAAACGGAACTGAAAATCTTAATATTGTTATTAGAAAAGGATACGAAGTTAAGTTTACTGTGACAGTAGTGCCTATAGAGAATAATGTAAACTTAAGTTATCTTGGAGTTCAGTCTATTTATATTGAGCCTGCCGATAGAGAAAAGCTTATTTTAGAGTTTAAAGGCGGTCAAAGTCTGGATACCGAAGTTACTGAAAAAGTTTCATCGGCGTCTTACTACGCATTATTTACAGATGTTAAAGCCATTACTTTAGACAAGGGAAATGGTAGCGAAAACGAAGTATTCTTCCTTTCTGCTGGCGACAATAACGGAAAAATTGTTGTTAACCCAGAATGGCGCGGCTTTGAATTTGATAACTGGAATATAACAAAGGGAAGCGGAGTTGTATTAACTGAAAGTGCTGACGCGTTTGTAGTAAAGGCGGAAGCGGGCTCAATTCCAACCACCTTAACTGCACAATGGACACTTTTAGACCCTACAGTGACCATGCCGCAGACAAAAGAAATTGTTAAGACCGCGAGTGAAACAGCTCAAACAATTTCATTTACAGAAGTTGCGGGAGATATAACTAACAGAAATAGCTATATAACGTACTCTTATAAATGGTATAAAGGGGACTCTGTAATCGGTGGTCAAACTAGCGAAAATCTAGTTTTAAATAATATCACCACCTTGAATGCGGGTGATTACAAATTATTAATCACAGCGACCTATGACGGACAAGTAAAAACTATAGAAGTGCCATTTACTTTAAAGGTTAACACAATTAAAATAACTTCGTTTGAACTTAATAAAACAAGCGATACCTATAGCAACAGCTTAATTAGCCTTGACGCTAACTTAATGCTCAGCGTAGGCGGTGCTAAGACTTTCAACATTTATGAAAACCTTACTGATGGAAAAATTAAATTTGGCATTTTATATAAGGAAGCTTCCGTTTCTCAAATTAAAAATGCTGGCGTATATACTATAACTTTAACTCTTGATACAACTATCTATGAACTGGCTGAAGATGTTGAAGAAAGCCAAACTTTTGTAGTAAACAAATATAGTTATACTGTTAAAAAGGAAGAAGCAAATCTTTCTAAGGTTTTTGGCACGGTGGACCCTGCACTTCAAACCACATTGACACTTAATGGGCAAAACATTATTGTTGAGTTTACACGTGGCGAAGGCGAAGCGGTAGACAGCTATCCACTGTACTTTAAATCTGTTAATAACGAAAACTATGACATAATAGTACCAGAAAATTCAGACTGGTTTGAAATCACAAAAACAACTTCAAATCTCTTTGTTTCCTTTAATCGTGCCCTTACCATGGTTTATAATGGCAAGGTGCCAGCAAGCATAGAAGCAAAATATGAAAATGGTTGGAAAGCCATAGTAAAAGATATGACAGGTGCTGAACTTGCCACAGTAAACATGACGCTATATTTCAACGACGCTGCTGGAAATATGGTTATGGTTACAACAAATCTTTCAACTGCGTTTGACGGCTTTACCCTAAGTTTTGATGAAAGCATCAGCAAAAATGTTGGAACTTATAACTTAGTTTTAGATGGAACTTCTGATACTTACACCGGTATAGAATTTACTGGCAATAATAAAACTTTGGAAATTACCAAAGCAACTATTATAGTTAAAGACATTTTAAAAACCTTTGATGAAACTGCAAACTTTGTTTGGAATTCAGTAAGTTCTGATAATATCACATCGCTTACTGCGGAAAACTTAGTGACTGGGGAAAATGTAACAATTAAAGGTACACTTGGCGGAATAACAGTAGGCAGATATGCTACAACTCAAGTTACGCTTGAAGGCGAAGGTGCTGGAAACTACAATATAACTTGCACCGAAAACGGACAAATTGTTGCCTCTAATGTAGAAATAGAAGTTTCTGGAACTGTAAACGAAATTAATTATGGTCAAATTAAGGAAGAATCACTTAACTCACCAAGTGCAATGAACAATTTAATCAAACTTGCACTTACTGCAAATGGAAATTCATCTAAAGCGTTTACAGCAAACTATGTATCTATTGACAGTGTAAGAATAAACGATGCACAGTATTCAAAAGGCACCTTCTTGAAGGTACTTCCTGAAAACGGCAAGTATGTGGTTGTATTTACACTTTCATCTGCAAACTATAATAAAGCAAATGGCGAGTTTGAGGTTGAAATCACTATAAACCCTATTGCTATAGACCTTAGCGGAAACACTGTTACAAAAGAGTATGACGGGGAAGAGTCACTGCCTAATATGGTATGGAATATGGCAGGCAAACTTGCTGGCGACGAGGTAAATGTAACTGGTAGATACGAAAATGCTTTAATAGGCACAAACAAAAATCTTGAGTTAAGTTTAACTGGCCTTGATGCTGAAAACTATACAATTTCAGCTTCTCCACGAGGAAACATAACCTCAAAAGCCTTTAACTTTGTTGGAAAATTTGAATATGATTTCGTAGACGGCTTAGCGGTGCCAGAGGATATTGAATTTGCAGTTACTTATAATGGAAATTCAGCAAACTTCTTATCAAGTTTAGCAAGCAAGTATAATAGTGCGAGACAGGGCTATACACAAAAAGGTTGGACATACGATAATAATGGCACTGAGACCAACATTACTTCTGATTTTGATGCCTTCCTTGACGCGGTTGTTAAGGCGAATGCTACTGAAAACGGAGCTATAACCTTAAATGCTATTTGGGAAATTAACAAAATACAAGTTGTTGTAAACGCAAACAATGCGTCAGTTAAATACAACAATGCTGTATTACCTAATGGCGGATTAATTGAAGTAAATTATTATGACAATATTGAAATTAGTATAGATGGTGTAGAAGGTTATAGATATAACAATTACGCGTTTAGCGGTAACGGTACGATAACCGAGCCATCAAACAAATTGACAAATACAACTTTCAAACTTGAAAATATTATCACTGGCGGAACACTTACCATAAATATGGCGGAGATAGAAATTTCAGTATCTATTGACCTTTCAAATGCTCCTGCTGTAGCAAACGCTTCTGCGACTTGGCTTAATAAAACTTTTGTTTATTCAGTGGCGAACAAGGTAAATGGTGTTGATAACAACTGGCTACCAGAAGTTACCACAACTTTAGGCACTTACGTGTTTGATTACTGGACATACAAAGTAAATGAGGAAGATGTAAGATTAACTGATACTAGTACACTTATATCCGCGCTGGGTGGAAATGTTGATAAGGACAGCGGCATCACTCTTACTGCACACTTTAAGGCTGCCGAACTTACCATATCTATCAATGGCGACCATATTAAAACAATAACTATAAATGATGTGGAAGTAACAAACGGCAAATTTATAACTCATTACGCCGAAGATGTTACAATTAAAATTGTAGGCGAGGCTGGTTGGAAATATGTTAGAGAAACACATGAAGGAAATGTAACTTCTATAACTTCTACAGAGGGAAGTGTTAATAACCTTAATGCGACCTTAGAAGTTACAAACATTACAAGCGACCTTACTATTAACCTTGTTATGGAAGAAATCAAGGTAACGTTTAAGGCTGAAAAGAATGATGCAAATCTATTGAATACAACTATCACAGGCTGGACAGGTAAAACCTTTAATTATTCTGAACTTAATGTATTAGTAAGTTCACTACTTTCATCAATGACTGCGACGGCTGGTACTTACAACCAAACAGCTTGGACTGTTGGGGAAAGAAGGGTTGAGTTTACAGAAAATGTACTTAGTCTTATTGGGCAACTTAAAGGCGAAATTACCACAGATTTAATTATTGAAACCTTATTGCCTGTTTGGACTGGAGAAAATTATGTTATTACCTTTGTATCAAATGCTGAAGGCTCGACTACTACAGGAACAAACCCAATAAATGCAATTTATGGAGAGGCTATTACAGGTCTTCCAACTGCGGAATTAGAGGGGCATGTTAATACTTGGAATACTGAGGAAGATGGCACAGGCTTAACTTACAGAGAAGGTAGCAAACTCACAACCATTGGCGCACTTGAAGACGGAAAATATAACCTTACACTTTACGCACAATGGTCTACAGCAAATGTTGAAATAGAAATAAAGCCTAACACTGATAACCATATTATTTCCATGAATATTGAAGGCGAAGATGTTACAAACGGCTCCACCAAAACTCTTAACTTTGCAGACGTACTTGAAATCACCGTTACTCTTGAAGATGGTTATGAAATTGACGTAACACGCACAGTACTTAATCCTAACAATGGGCAGGTGGTAGTAGAGGGTAATACGATTACAATTAGCGCAGTTACAACAGATGCTGAAATCACAGTATATTCAAAGCCAAAAACATATACTATTTCCTTTAATGTATCTGATTATGAACAGATAAATAAAGACGAGATTCAAGTTGTATATGGGGCTGCTGCCGCAGAGTTAAGCACCGTAACTGTAACTAGAGAGGGCTATGACTTTGTAGAATGGGTTGATAGTGAAGGAAACACATATGATGCTACTACTGAATACAAGGTAGCGGGAAATATAACTTTAACTGCTAAATGGGCGGTAAAAGAAACGAAGTTTGTTTCTGCAAATATCGGAGATAACTTTAATACAACCTATAATGGCAAGTCACAGCAGGTTGCTAATGCAGTGCTTTCTGCCAATGGAAAAACTATATCAGTTGGAGAAAGTTTATTAAGTGGCGAAAAAGTTATCAAGGTTGAGTATCAAGTCAAAGGCGAAAACGACACTTGGACAATTGTAAGTGAAGGAATGTTATTAAACCTTAAAGATGTGACAAATTCCACCTATCGTCTGCTTGTCACTATACAAGACTTACTTACTTCAACAACTTATACTATTTATTCAAACGAAAAAACTGTTGTTATTGAAGCTAACTCTATTAAAGTAAGCGGACAAAATCTAGTAAGTTACTACACTGGCACAAATGCTTATGTAGGAAAAGAAGGTTCAAATATAGGAACACTTCAATATGTAATTGGCGAAACAAATGTTGAGGAAATTTCAATTACAAGTGTTGTCTTTGAAGAAAACAACTTTAATGTTGGTTTGGGATATACTTTAAGATACAACTTAAGCATACACGAAAGTGTAGTCAACAACTATACAGGCTTAAAAGGGAATTCTACTGAAGGTTACTATATAACGGTAGAAAACGCTTCAATAGTAAGCACACCAGTTGTAATTAATGTTAAAGGACAAGGTTATGAAACTGGTAAAGTTCATACTATTGAGGATTACGAAGTAACTACATCAGTAAATGGCATTAACTTAAATAATTTCAATTTTGAAATCAGTCTTACTACCAAAGGAACAACTGGAAAGCAAACAGAATTTAACGAAATTGCAAATAGTTTTGTGGTTACATTAAATAATGAAAATGTTACATCAAACTTTACTCATGAAGTAACAGGAGAATACGACATTCTTTCTGCTAGCGAAACATATAAGTACGATTTTAGTATCAATTATTTGACCGCTAACAATGGAAGTGTAGAGTTACAAAGTAAAAACGGTTATACAATTAGCATCTCAGGTATTAAGGTTGGCGATAAATTAATAAATATAGGGGAAGGAGAAAACTTTAACTATATCGACGCTGAAACAAATATTTTCACCCTTGCTGGAAACAATACCGAAAAAGTTATACTTGTTGTAAATAATAACTATGATGTTACTTTCAATGTGACAATAAATGGAGTGTTTGAAACAGTTGACTTCTTAGGCTATACAAGTGATATTACACTTGACTCACTTAAAACTACTTTAGAAAATCTTACTCAATTAATTTCAAAAACAGCGTCTTTCAGTGGCAGAGAAAATCAAGAAATTCACGCAGTAGTTACTGATGTGAAGGTGGTTACACTTGAAAATGGAGAGAAAGACGAAGGCTTAGCCACTGTATATTCCAAAATCGGTGGCGAAGGAACAAGTTTTGAAGTTCCAACATGGACAGGATTTGAATGCACAGGCTGGTCAATAGCAGAAGGCGTGAGTGTAAGCGAAGGCAAAGTTGTAGTCGCTTCTAATGCAAACATCTTGCCGGCAACATTGACCGCTCAATGGGCAATTTCAAAACCAACTACAAGTGAAAATAATAACACTATAAGTGTCAATGCACAGGAAGGAAATACTGATTTAAGAGTTTATGATATTATTGGCGCTATCAATAATCAAACTTCTGACCTTACATACAACTTTGCATGGTATAACGAAAAAGGTGAATTAATTGGAAGCGGAGAAACAATATCTTTAAAAGCAGACACTGACCTTGAAAATAATACCTACTATGTAATTGTTACTGCATCTAAAACTGGATTTGTTTCCGCATCTTCAGATGAAATTAATTTCACTATCAAAGTAAGTAAAGCGACTTTAACAGTCACTACAACTTCAACCGATGTTTACACATATAAAAATAAAAACTATGCAGATGAGATAACCTTTACTTTAAATGGGACTATTCAAAAAACATTGACAGAACTTCTTGCCACCGGCGATGTACACATGGTTATTAATAATGGCGAAGGCGAGGTAACTGAAATTAAAAATGCTGGTACATATAATGTTTCAGTAATCGTAAATGAAAAAATTTACAATGCCTTTAATAAAGTCTTTACCTTTACTGTGAATAAAGACAGTTATATAATTAAAGAAAGCGATGTATCTTCATTATGGAAGTATTATGGTGAAGAAGAACCTGAACTTAAAGTAACCATCTCATTAAACAATGAAAATATTGATGTTTACTTTACAAGAGAGGCTGGAGAAAGCGTAGGAAATTATAAACTTTCTATAGATACTGCTAAGACAAATTATTCAAACTACTCAATTTCTATTGATGAAGACAATGAATACTTTGAAATAAGAAAAACGGAAGGTGTATTAAAAGTCACATTAAATGGTGAATTTAAAAAGACCTATGATAAGAATGAGGTTGAACTTAGAGTAGAATTTGACGAGGCTTCTAAGACATGGAAACTTGTCGCTTATAACAAAGGGGAAGATACTCCTATAACTCAAATTGACCTTACATTAAAGGTGTACAACAATGGCACATTAAGTGACATAGCACTAAGTGAAATTGCTAGTGCTTTAAGAGGTGTTAGTTTCACACTTAAAAATAGTTCAGTAAATGCTAAAGCTTACGAAATTTTAATTAACGCTGATGACACGGCAAATTATAAAAATGTATCCTTTGATAAAGTTTCTTACTTTACTATAGAAAAGAAAAACATTCTAGTGGAAAGCGTGACAAAGGTATTCGATAAAACTTCCACTTTTGTTGACACAGATGTAATTTATGACCGTAATCAGATTATCAGTGGTGACATTATTACAATAAGCGGTGCTTTTGATGACGAGCGTGTTGGAGATAAAACAGTTGAATTTGTAATAGACGGTGCGGACAAAGATAACTATGAAATACTTAGAAGCAGCACATTCAAAGCGACTATCACTCCTTCATATGAAAGCATTAAAGTTGATGTGACAAACACAGAGTTCACTTATGGCGATATTACACAAGGTCTTGATGAAGACCAGTTGCTCGCTTTACTTGGTTCTATTACAATTACAGTGGGTGAGAATTATACTTCCGCACTTACTGATGGTTATTTAACAATTAAATCTGTAGTACTTAACGGAGGATTATATTCAAGTTCTCTACACCTAAAAGCGAACGGCAATTATACTATTACAGTTACACTAGCATCTAATGAGTATGCTAACGCAAATAATTATGAGAAAGAAGTAAAAATTACGGTAGCTACCATTAATTTAGATTTAAGCGCTACAGTAGTAGAAAAAGTCTATGACAATACCTTTAATGTTGTAAACGCAACATGGGATTTAAGTAAAGTTCTTGCTGGAGATAAGGTTTCAGTTTCTGCTGCTTACCTTGATAAACAAGTTGGCATCAACAAAGACCTTAATGTTGAACTCACAGGCATGGATTCTGGCAACTATGCAATATCAGCATCTCCTAAGGGTAGTATTACCGCTACATCTGTAAGACTTTTACTTGACAATGATTCTCTTGGTGAATTTGTTGATGATGGTAAGGAAATCTACTCTTCTAAAACCTATGTAGATGTTAGTTATCCAAACTTAGATGGCGCTGGTGTTATCAAACTTCTCACTATGCCAACTAGAGAGGGCTATCATGTAACTAACTGGGCATATGAAGTAAGTGAAGGCGTTTACGAAGATATATCTGAAACCAACATAATTGCAGTTTTAGATAAGGCTTATGAAAACGGAAAAACTCTTACAATTTATGCTGAGTGGGAAATAAATGATGTTGTAATTACTATCACTTCAACTAATGGAGATATAACATCAGGCGTAGAAAGCGGAGTATCTTATACTATTAAATATTATGACGATATTACCTTCTCTGTTATGGGAAATGTTGGATATAAGTTTGATAATATAAAAGTTACAGCAGGCACAGTTGCAGGAGAAATTACAAAGTCAGGAGTTGGTACAAGACGTGATGGCGAGTTTACTTTGAAAAACGTAGCTTCAAATCTTGAACTTACAGTTAGTTATCTTGAAATTAATATCACAGTAAATATAGATAAGAATATTAGAGATAATACTGAAGAAGTAGGTAACGCTTGGACAAAGAACACCTTTGTATACTCACACGCTGAAGGAGTAAACGATATCCTTCCACAGATAGAAGTCCTTAGCGGAACTTATACTCAAAGCAAGTGGGTTGCCACTATAAACGGAAAAACTGTTGATGTTGAAATGACTGACACAAGACTTTTGAAGGAATTAGTGGGCGAAGAAGTTAACAGCGATGAAGATGCCGTTATTACCTTCAAAGCAGAATGGCAGGGCGTAGATTATACCATCAACTTTGACAAAAATGATGAAGATGCTGTTATGACTGGCAATTCAACAATTACAGTTAAGTATGGCGAATCTTTGGCTAATAAAACCTTCCCTACAGCTTCAAAAACAGGTATGAAAAATACTTGGAACACTAAGGCTGAGGGCAGCGGAAGATACTATACTAACGAGGATATTTTTGAAACAAGAGATGAGATTAATGAAAGCGGCTTTAACATAACACTCTACGCAATTTGGGCTAATGAAAACTATAATTTTACAGTTGAAATTGCACAAGAGAATGTAATATCCGTTATGGTAGGCGGAGAAGAGGTTGAAAGCGGAAAAGAATTTACTTTAAAATATGGTAGTTCGATAAGTTTTGTTGTTGAGGTTCGGGAAGGATACTTAATTGCATGTAACGAAAGCGAGTTAGATGGCTTCGCAGTAGTATCTAAACTTGGTAAAACTTTGACAATTTCAAATCTTTCTAAAGACAATATTGTATTTAAGATTTTTGCCGAAGCGCAGGAAAATACAATGAAAGTTAACGCAAATCTTTCAAGCCTTGCAAGCGTTATAGTAGGCGAGGAAGAAGTTACAGTAACTGACAACACCTTTAAGGTGAAAACTGGTGAACAAGCAGTCTTAACATTCAATGCAAGCGAGGGGTACACATTTGATGAAAACTCAGTTGTAATTGCAAATGGTGGAATTGTAACAAAGAGTATTAATGAGGGAGTACTGACCCTTACTTGGACAGGATTTACTACAAACTCTACCTTAACCGTTACTGCTTCCGCAAAAGCAAACACAGTAACTATAAAAGATAGTTCAAAATATGTGAACTCACTTTACATAAATTCAAGATTACTTCCAGCAAGTGGGGCAACATATGAGGCCTTAACTGGAAGTGAACTTACAGTTTCTGTATTACTAAAATATGGTTATAAAAATGCTACAATAAGCCTTGTTAATGACTATGATAATGAGATAGTAATTGATGGCATTATTATAAGTAAAATTGGCGAGGAAATTTGGGACGAAAGTGCAAAAGCTTACAAACAAATCTTCTCAATTACAGGTTTCATTGATGGATTTAACATTAAAGTAAGTGCAACCGAAAGGGAATATCAATTTGAGATATCAACTAACAACATTGCTATGGGAAGCGTTAGCCCAGAAAATGCAACACTTAATTTTGGTGAAAGTCTTGAGCTTTCCGCAACTACAAATACCGGTTTTGCATTTGTAGGTTGGTATATTGGAGAAAAAGCAATTTCTTATTCAAGTGACTATACCTTTGTTCTTAATGAAGCAAACAAGGTTTATCTTGAATCTGGCGAAGTTATTTCAGTAGTTGGACATTTTGATTATTCACAAGCTGAATTTTCAATAAGTGCTAAGGGTAAGGGTAGCCTTTCATATAAGATAGGAGATGGTGCTGATATTACAGTAAATGCAAACAGCACAAGTAAAAATATAATTTCCTTCAATACTCTTCTTACAATAAGCACACTTCCAAACAGAGGCTATGCGGTTGAGTTTAAATTCTATGGTGTAGATGACGAAGAAATGTCATACTCAGATTATACTTTTGAAAATGGCGTACTTTCAATTTATGCTAGGGCAGACGGCCCTCGTCATATAGAAGTTTCATTTGTACCTCAGAAAGCAACTATCAAAGTTGATGCTGGTGTTCAGATAAACTATCAGATGAGCTATGGTACTGATATTGGTGGTACTATTAAATGGGCAGATGAAAACGGAAACCTTAAGAATGAAAGCGATTATATTCATGAAGGCAATATTGCAGGTGTTTCATATACTATTAATACTGCGACTGGAAACAAAGAATATTTTGTAGTAGAACCAAACTCTGGCTTCTCATTTACAATGGCATCTAAAAATGCCGGAGTAATCATAAACAGGTTGGAAAAAGATGGCAAGATAGTATTTGAAGTTGATGGAATTGTTGGAAACATTGAACTTGAAGCAGTGTTCAAAGCAAAAGATAATAATATCGATGTTTACTTTGAAGATGAAAATAACAACAAAGTGTTGGCTGGAAAAATAACAGTTTCTACAAATGGATATGTTATCGCTTCAGGAAATGACTCCTCATATGTAAAAATCAATGCCTTAACTGGAGAAGATGTCAACCTTGTCGTATATACAAACTTAACCTTCAGTTTTGATGAAGGCAGAGATAATATTTATACTGCTAGTGATGACATTAAAAATAAAATTACTTTAGGGGAAGTTTCGGACGCTGAGTTTGCTTTGGGATATACAAGCAAGGTAAATGTAACGATAACAAATATTGACAATAATGGATATATTGTTTTCCATGTTAAACCAAAAACATTTAACTTGCAATTTGTAAATGAACATGAGCAGTATGGCCCAGTACTTGAAAATGTAAGCTATGGTTATGACATACCAGCATTTAACCCAGACGAAATCATTCCTCAAAGTAAAGACGGATATCTGTTTAAAGGATATTTCACTAAAGAATTAGGGCAGGGTAGACAATACTTTGGCGAACATGGACAAATAGTATCAAAATGGTTTGAAACAGGTTATGAGTGGAACGGAATAGAATATGAAGTTGCACCTCACTACGACCCTAACACAAATACTTTCACTCTTTATGCGGCATGGTATTATTCAAAAGAGAGAATAACTATTGACTTCATACCTGATGAATTAAAGAATACGGCGGAAGGTATTAGAATAGGAGATATTGTTACACCTAGAAATAACAGTACAACCATTTGGACTAATGCTGATAATGTATTCTATGCTGAGGTTAAAGCCGGCGAAGAAATGCTTATCACCGCTTATAAGTTTAAAGGCTATGCTTTCCAATACTGGTATATTGATAGAGGCAATGGCGATGTTTTACGCATTACCGGCGAAACCTATCCTTATACTTCAGAAAATGGTGAAGTAATAATTACCGCAGTTTATAAAGCAGAATTTAGTCTTGAAGTGTTTGATGAAACAACACAAGAATTGTCCGATATATGCGGTGAGGCATATTTAGACAATATAGGAAATACTAATGGACTTTATGACACTGAAGCCCCTGTAACAATTTACGCAGTTGAAAACAAGGGTTATAAATTTAAAGGCTGGTTCAATACTGTTACTAATGACTACTTAAGAGATGAGAATGGAAATATCCTTCTTGGTCAAAAAGACGGAAAGAAATATTCTTATACATTTGAAAGTCAAGAACCTATCTATTTGAGAGCGATTTTTGAAGGCTCAACTGTTTCTATAAGTGTTGCAGATTTTGCAAATAATGGTAATATCGAAAAAGTTGAACTTAATGGTATAGTCATTGATAAAACTCAATGGAGTTCATTTGAAGCCAAGATAGGAGATAGGCTTACTATCACTCTTACTGTGAAGAACGGTTATGGTGTAAAGTGGGATGGCCCAACCTTTACTGGCGGAAATGGTGTTTATAACTATATTGTAAATGCACTTGACTTAGTTTCTGATGAGCAAGAAATAATTTTAATTCGACCTGTTGCTGACCCAAGTCCACTAAAATTCTTAGTGAAAGCTACTGTTCAAGGAAAGGATTATCAACAGACTAAAGAATTAGATGATGCAGCAAAAATTACATTCAAAGATAGTTACGTAAAAATAGTTGAAATAAATAGTTTAAAAACTATAAACACTTTGTATGGAGTGCCAGTATACATTGACATTTCAATTAATCCAAACTATAAACTAGGCGGAGTATATATTAACAAATCTGGAAAACTTATTCCTCTTGAAAATGTATACTTTGAATCTCAAAGACAAATCGTTATAAATACAAGCCAAATCGAAGAATACCTTATTGGCAACACACTTCAACTTACTATTGATGTGATTAGACGTGTATGGACTAGCGAAGAGTATAGAGGCAAAACATTGCAGGGTGAAGGTATAGAGGAAAATCCTTATATCATAGCTTCTGCGGAAGATTTAGCGTTCATGGCTTATCTTGTTAATAATGGCATTATAGATGAAATAACAGGAAGACCATTTACGGACGGATATTACAGCTTGACTTCTGATATAAACCTCATCGGTAATTATTGGGAGCCTATTGGTAATGAAAGTCATGCATTTAATGGTGTCCTTAACCTTAATTCATTTAAGATTACAGGAATAAGCCTTTGCCCTTATGAAAAATATTTACCAAGAACTTACTATGATGGTTTATTCTGGTGCATGACAGGTGCAGCGAAAGTAATCCAAACAAATAATACCCTGACTATTGCTTTAATAGCAGCGGGCGGAACTCTTCTATTACTATTGTTACTATTATTAATATTACTTTTGGTTAGAAGAAGAAAGAAAAAGAGAATGGACGAACTTGCAAACAGCTAACAAAAATGACTGACATAAGTCAGTCATTTTTGTATAACCACCCAACATAAGCCTCAACGTGTGCTAGAGTATAACTATTAAAGTATATTTAGACAAAAAATAAATA
>CANBAX010000004.1 GCA_947366645.1 uncultured Clostridia bacterium | reverse complement strand
TGATTATGAAAAAGATTTCTCCGCTGCGGGCTGAAGCCCTTCGGTCGAAATGACAGAAGGCGGAAAAAACGGGCTTCGGTCGAAATGACAATAATGGAAAAGGTCGAAATGACATGGTGTTTGGATTTATAGATTTCTCCGCTGCGGTCGAAATGACAGTGCCTTAGGCACTTTTTGGTTGAAATAGATTTCTCCGCTCCACTGCGTTTCGGTCGAAATGACAATAGGAATAATAAAAAAGAGGTTAAACCTCTTTTTTTATTCTTCAGTTGGAGTTTCGCCTTTGACGAGTGACATGATTTCATTATAAAGTTCGGTATTCTTTTCAATGGTATCTTTGACATTCTCTTTACCTTGACCTATCTTTTCATCATTATAACTAAACCATGAGCCTGACTTCTTAATAATACCCTTTTCAAGCGCAAGGTCTACAAGGCAGCCAACCTGTGAAATGCCTTTACCATACACGATATCAAACTCTGCCGTCTTGAATGGAGGAGCAAGTTTATTCTTAACTACCTTCACCCTTGTACGATTTCCTACAAAGTCAGCGCCGTCCTTAATTGTATCAACCTTTCTTACATCAAGGCGAATACTTGCATAGAATTTAAGTGCTTTTCCGCCAGTGGTGGTTTCTGGTGAGCCAAACATAACGCCCACCTTTTCGCGAAGTTGGTTGATAAATATTACGGTGGTATTACTTTTATTGATTACGCCAGTCAGTTTCCTTAGCGCTTGCGACATCATTCTTGCCTGCAAGCCGACATGAGAATCACCCATTTCGCCGTCAATTTCTGCCTTAGGTGTGAGTGCGGCAACAGAGTCCACTACTACAATATCTACTGAGCCTGATTTTACAAGCATTTCACAAATATTAAGTGCTTGCTCGCCATTATCTGGTTGTGACAAAAGTAATTCCGCAGTGTCTACACCGAGTTTTTGAGCATACTCAGGGTCAAGAGCATGTTCTGCATCAATAAATGCTGCTGTGCCACCAAGTTTTTGTGCCTCGGCAATTATATGTAGTGATACTGTGGTTTTACCAGAGGATTCTGGCCCATATATTTCAATTACTCTTCCTCTTGGAATGCCACCTATTCCAAGTGCCATATCAAGTGTAAGGCAACCTGTTGGTATGACATCTATCTTTTGATGTGCCTGTTCGCCAAGTTTCATAATTGCACCTTTGCCATACTGCTTTTCGATTTGAAGTAGTGCCTCGGCAAGTGCATCTTTCTTATTATCCTTCTTTTCCATATTCTTCCTTCCTTTATCTAATTTTACCAAATCTTATCTAAAATGCAAAATCATTTTGCCTTAATTTTCGTGTTAAATGAAAAAGGGCACAGGTGGTGGCCATTTCTAAACATTCCTTTCTTTTTGCATTAAACCTATTCTTATATACAAGTATTGAATTTTTATCGCCAACTGCGATTATGCTTGATAGCCCTTTTTTATCAAATTCGCCGTCTAGCACTATCACTATGTCGCTTCCGCTATCTTTAAGAAAATTGTAGGCGGTTAAGTATGTCTTTTCAGCGTCGAGTGAGCCATCTCTTTCAATAATCTCCCCTTTTTTAAGTACAGAAGAAAAGCCTTCATTATCTTCATTAAGCCTTGAAAGCACTTTACCGCCTGTAACACTATCTTTAACGGAAAGTTTGAGATTTTTTAGTCGCAAAAGTTCAAATACTATCTGGCTAAGTCCAAGGTCGTTCTCGCTGTAGACATTATCGCGAAACAGGCTGGCAAGTTTTACTTGTTTATCGTCGATTAGGCTTTCACTGCCCTCATATGAAAGATATACATCGGTAAGAAGATTATCGCCATAGGTGCGATAGGAGATGCCTTCCACCCCTTCAAGCAGTTTATTTACGCTTTGTGGATTTGTGCCAAATAGGTGAAATTTACAATGTTTACGAGTAGCGTCTCTCTCCTCTTCAAGTATCTGTGACAATAATTCCTGCCATTCAATGTCTACCGGAAGAAAAATGATTTTTCTATCGTTATTAGTGAATTTTACGGCAAGTTCGTTATACAATTTTTTATTTGAGCCAAGTTTATTGATATTTTCTATTATTACATTATCGAGTTCGTTATTTTCAGTGAAAATTATAAGATTTTCTTGACCTTCAAAGTCTAGGTTTGATGTTATGGTTAGACCGCTAAGTGTTGAAGCATGTTTAGCTAAAAGTCCCAAAAAGGCTGTTAAATCAAATTTAACGTAGCCGTCTAGTACCTTTTTTGATAAAATTATAACTTTATAATTCATTTTTTACCCTTTGTTTTTATTTTTCGTTTTTAAACACCCTTTTATTTCGTACCATATAACTTACACCTGAGGTTATAGTAAGCAGGGTTGAAATTACCAATAGTACAAGAAGAGTTATTCCGATTATAGTGTTGCCAAGTTTTAGCCCTTCTGTAACCATCTCTTGTTTTAGATAAATATCTTGTACAAAGAAAGCATAAAGCATATACAAAGAAATTGTTACATCTTGGAAAATTGTCTTAATTTTTCCGCCCTTATCTGCGGCAAGCACCACCCCTTTTGAAGCGGATATCTGTCGAAGTGCGGATATAATAAATTCCCTTGCAAGCATGATAGTAACGCAGACAATACCTACCCATTGCGGTTTTACAATTACGCTTGTTGATGTTACTGGGTAGGCAACTACAAGAAGCATACCCGTCATTATAAGCACCTTATCGGCTATTGCGTCAAAGAATTTACCTAAATCTGTGACTTGATTAGTCTTTCTTGCCACCATGCCGTCAATAAAGTCTGTGGCACAGGCGAATATGAAAACTAACGCACTGATAAGTTTACCGTAAGGTATATTTACTAGGTAAAACACTAGAACGAGTGGAATTAAAAGTATTCTTGCTAAGGTTATTTTATTTGGTGTGTTCATAACATCTCTCCTTTATAATCTCTTCCGTCAAAGTCATATATTTTTACTCTGACTTCATCTCCTAGGCGTACCGGCGTTTTTTCAACAAATCTTACGCCAAAGTCAACATTTGGTGACTGAAACTCGGTGTGAGATAGAAATTCGCCTGTTCTTTCGTCAAAGCTGTCAACAAGCACATTAAACTCCTGTCCCAGCATTTCTTTTGCTTTTTTGGTGTAGATTTCATTCTGAATTTGTGTGATTTTTTTGTATCTATAATTTTTGACAAACTTTGGAACTTGTCCCTTTTTATAAAAGGCTATTGTATTTGACTCACGGCTATATGGGAAAAAGCCCGCATAATCAAGTTCCGCCTCCCTTAGGAATGCACACAATTTATTAAATTTACCCATGCTTTCATTTGGATAACCCACTATAAAGGTTGAACGAATTTTAATCTCTGGGTATTCGGTTTTAATCAGTTTTACAAGTTCCCGCGTTTCCTCTTCGCTCGCACGTCTACGCATATCTTTTAGAATACCATCATCAATATGCTGGAGTGGTATATCAAGATATTTACACATTTTATCGTTTTTCATTATGTAATCCAGCAAAGTTTTATCTACCTTTTCTGGATAGAGATAATGCAACCTTATTTGCTTAATTTCCTTGATTTTACTTAGTTTTTCACACAGCTCTATAAGTGCATTTTTGCCATACAAGTCTTCCCCATAGCGTGAGGTGTCTTGTGCCACCAAGATAAGTTCCTTTACCCCCATATCGGCTAGCATTTTTGCTTCACCCACAAGTTCCTCTATCGGTGTGGAAACAAAGCGGCCGCGTATTCTTGGAATTGTGCAAAATGAGCATACATTATTACAGCCGTCCGCAATTTTTAAATAGGCATAAGAACTTGAACTTGTAAGCAGACGTTTGTAACTTGGCTTTTGTTTAGATTTTTCCAAACCATAAAGTTCTTCTATTATTCCGACTATGTCGTAATTCTCCCTTAGTCGCATAAACCTATCTACCTCGGGGAAATTATCTTTAAGTTCGCTTGTATGACGCTCCGGAAAGCACCCGCTGACTATCAGTTTTTCTATTACACCGCGTTTTTTAAGCTGTTCCATTTCTATAATATTTCCAATGGCCTCTTCCTCAGCAGGAAGAATAAAACTGCAAGTGTTGACTATTACAATATCAGCTTCTTCCGGCTGTGATACCACCTCAATGCCATAATCTTTTACTTTACCAAGCATCTTTTCTAGGTCTACCTTATTTTTATCGCAACCTAGTGATATCGCAGATAATTTTCTTGTCATAAGTTCTTTTTTAGTCATAGTTATCCCCAAATATTTCATAATATTCTTCTATTGTTGTATAAACACTACGCTGTTTTGACCCCTCAGCAGAGGAAATATATCCTCGCTCCTCCATTTGGTCAATTATTCTTGCTGCACGTGGATAACCTATTGAAAGTTTCCTTTGTACCATGGTAGTTGAAGCAACCCCGACATCTATACATATTTTGAGTGCTTGTGGAAGAAGTGGGTCCATTCCCCCATCACTTTGGCCATCGCCTCCAGAATTTTTGTTCATTCCGTTAATTGCATTGGCGGCTTCTTCGTCAACTATCTCTTCATTATTTTCAATAATATAATTTACAATATCCTTTGTTTCTGGAGTATCAATAAAGCAACCTTGAATACGAGCTGGAGCAGAGTCAGTTGGCTTATACAGCATATCGCCATAGCCAAGTAGTTTCTCAGCACCAGTAGCACCCATGATAACCTCACTATCCACCCTACCAGCGACCTTGAAGGCAATACGGGCTGGGAAGTTAGCCTTAATTGTACCAGTGACAACATCGGTTGATGGTCTTTGAGTAGCAAGGATAAGGTGTATTCCTGCGGCACGAGCTTTTTGCGCAAGACGGCGTATTTTATCTTCAATTTCATTTTTTGCAACAAGCATGAAGTCGGCAAACTCGTCAAAGATTATAACAAGATATGGCATCTTCTTCCTTTTGCCACTTGTTACATCGTCAGTGCGGTTGTATTCATCAATATTTCTTACACGAGCCTCACTAATAAGATTAAAGCGTCTTTCCATTTCATCTACCGACCATTGGAGTGCATTTACCGTCTTAACTGGGTCGGTAATAACCTTTGGAATTACCATATGTGGCAAGCCTTCATACATAGAAAGTTCTACCTGTTTTGGGTCTATCATGATAAACTTGACATCTTCTGGTGATGCCTTATAAAGTATACTTACAATAATTGAGTTTAAGCACACACTTTTACCTGAGCCTGTTGTACCTGCAACAAGAAGGTGTGGCATTTTTTGAAGATTACATACCCTGACAGCACCAGTGATATCTTTACCTAAAGTGAAAGCAAGGGGTGATGGACTCATAGTGAATTCTTTAGACTGAAGTACGTCTTTGATGCTGACCTTTGCCACCTTATTATTTGGCACTTCTATGCCGACAATACTACGCCCCGGAATTGGAGCCTCAATTCTTATCTCGCCTTTTGCGGAAAGTGCATACGCAATATCTGCATCAAGTGAAAGTATTTTCTTTACGCTTATACCCTCTGGCATTGCTATTTCATAGCGTGTGACAGTTGGCCCGATTACTACGCTTTGCACCTTGGCTGGAACACCAAACTTTTCAAGTGCATTTTCAAGTGCAACACGTTTAAGTGGCACCTCATCATTAAGCATACCTAGGTCATCTGACTGAGTTTTAATAAGGTCTATTGATGGTTTATTGTATTTATATGGTTTGTTTTTAGGCTCATCATCGTCAAGTGGCACAAACCTTCTTGACCTTGCCTCTTGTGCCTGTCCTAATCTTTCCCTTGTGTTTTCTTCACGGTTGAAGCCTCGGTCACGGCTGAGTGTATCCCGCGTTAGGTCACGATTAAAGTTATCGCGGTTGAAATTATCACGGCTTAACTCCTCTTTTGGCTCTTCAGGTGTGATTTCCATTTGTGAAAATTCCTGCATTGCCACCGATTTTATAATATCGTCCGCTTCGCTGACAAGTTGTTCTGGCTCAATTTCTGGAAGGTTTCCACGTTTAAGTGGCTCATTATACGCACCATACTCCTCTTCAAAAACATATTGAGAGGGCTTGATTTGCTCGGTTTTTAATTCCTCAAAGGTGGCTTGCACCTCTTTTTTATTGACATTTTGCACCTTTTGTGGGCGATTTCTTGACATAAATGTGTCGATATCCACCTTTGGAGGCGTGAGGAGATACTCTTTAAGTGACATATTTGTAGGAACTTTTTCGTCTTTCTCCTCTTGCACCTTAAATTCACGTTTTGGCTGTGTTTCCGCCAAAAGTCCAAGTTTTTGTTTGGCTATCTGCTCCCGTGAAAGTTGTTCTTGAATACGGCCGTTAAGAACGACATTGATATCTTCTTTTGGTTTTTTAACAACACTTTCTTTACTCTGTCTTTCCCGTCTTTCCTTGATTTGTATTTTAACGGGCGAGGTTTCTTTATTAGTCTTTTTTGCACTTAAAAGTTGTTCTATGAAAAAGGCTAGGCTGACAACAAGTGCCACCGACAAGATTATATAGGTTGCTGGAAGGCGGAGCCAAACCACCATTGGAGTGGTAAGAAGTCCAAGAATTATCCCCCCTGTTGATACCTGTTTTGTATAGGAAAGTGCCAAATATTCCCCAAAAGACATCATTTTGCCTTCGGCGTTTACTGCGTCCCCAACTATGGCAACTTGTATTATTGCAAGCAAAAATACCACGGAAAGGGAAAGGAATATTGCATAACGTTTACTCATTACATAGTGTTTATTATTAAGTAGCGCTATGCCGATAAGCATCATGAGTATAGACATTGGATAGATAAAAAGCCCGAACGTCCCCCTAAGAAAATATTGGAATGCTGGCCAAAGGCCGGTAACTGAAAACAAGAAAAACACCGATGCTACGGCAAGCAAAACAAAGCCTACTATCTTTCTGACATTTCTTTTACTTTTTTTCTCATTCTTCTTTGAAACTTGAAATATAGCCATTTTTGTCCCCTAATTTCTTTTTAAGTATATCATAAATAAAAAATATCTCAAACAAAGTTGAGATATTTTTTGACGAATATTGCACTTTAAGCACTCTGCCCGCCTATATTTGTGGACACTGGCACTAAGGTAAATCCATTTTGTTGGAAATAATCTATTATTCTTGGAAGTGCCTCTGCAGTTTCCTTGGTTGGGTGCATGAGTATCAAATCCCCGCCCTTAGCATTTTTTATCGCACGCTTATATATTAAATTTGCGTCATGGTCACGCCAGTCTATTGTATCACGCGTCCACATAATTGTTTTATAACCTAAACTTTCCGCCGCAGCAACCGTCACCTTATTGTATGCACCACTTGGTGGGGCAAAAAGTGTCATTTCATCCCCTGTGAGACCTTTAACTATCTTATGGGTAGAAGAAATTTCATTTAAGTTGTCTTGCTCACTTAACGCGTTATGGTCTTTATGATGATAGCCATGATTTGCAAGTTCATGCCCCTCTTCTTTTATCTTTTTGAGCATATCTTCCTGCATTACCGCCCATGTGCCACCTATAAAGAATGTTGTTTTAACATTTTTTTCCTTTAAGGTAGATAGCATATCCTCCATATACTCAGTACCCCAGTAGACATTTATCATAAGGGTTACATTTTTAGAACTTGTGTCACCATTATAATATACTCCACTTACCGTACTTACCGGCACATTCAAACTGCTACCAATAATAGACGCCACCGCAACAAGTGCGATAATCCCCGCTATTGCAAAATTTACAAACACTTTTCTGAACTTGAAAACTTTAAAATGTATCTTTTTCATACCTTAAATCTATGCGTAGAGATGCTACTTCATGACAAAAATTTACGGATATCCGTAAGACTTTTTTATATTTTATTGCTAATATTGCCGAAAAGGAGGTGAAAAATGTATAGATACAAGGGAGAAAATTCTGTTTTTGTAAAGCGAGTGAAATTGCTTATGCAAGAAAACAACACAGATTTAGACGAACTTGCAAAAATCTTGAATTTAAGCGTTATTGAATGCGATAAAATGCTTAGAGGTAAAGAGCCGTCTTATGAGGTCTTTATTTATCTCGCTTTACATTACAAAGTGTCTTGCGATTTTATTCTGGGTTTATGTGATGACAGAGAAAGAAAAAAGCGCATAAGAAAAAAAGACTGAAAGTCAGTCTTTTTTTTACGCTACGATAGATTTCTCCGCTGCGGTCGAAATGACAATAGGGATTTGTCGAAATGACATGGCGGTTGGATTTATAGATTTCTCCGCTCCACTGCGTTCCGGTCGAAATGACATAATGGGGCACCCCGAAAACACTTGCTGTTTTTGGGGAAAGGTGAGCCTAGCAGGCTGGTCGTATAAATTTATGTTAGTAAATTTTGAGACTTTACCGCTAGTGCGATGCCGCGCGGTCGATATGACAAAAGGGATTTGTCGAAATGACAATGATTATGAAAAAGATTTCTCCGCTGCGGGCTGAAGCCCTTCGGTCGAAATGACAGAAGGCGGAAAAAACGGGCTTCGGTCGAAATGACAATAATGAAAAAAAAAGAGGTTTAACCTCTTCTTTTTTATTCCTCTGTTTTAGGGAGTTTACGTTTTAGGTCTATGCGACCCTTTTCGTCAATTTTGATAACCTCAACCTCTACTTGGTCGCCGATTTTTACTACATCTTCAACCTTCTCTACCCGCTTATTTGAAAGTTTGGAAATGTGTATCATTCCCTCTCTTCCACCGCCGATATCTACAAAAGCACCAAACTGCATTATTCTTACTACAGTGCCGTCATATACATCGCCGACTTCTGGCACTTCTACAATGCCGAGGATTATCTTCTTAGCCTTCTCTGCCATTTCAGTATTTTCAGACGCTATAAATACTTTACCATCATCTTCAATATCTATCTTAACGCCGGTTTCGTCAATAATCTTATTGATAGTCTTTCCACCAGAGCCGATTACATCTTTTATAAAATCTGGATTAATTGTGAAAGTGATGATTTTTGGAGCATATTTTGAAAGTTCTTTTCTTGGCATTGGAAGGGTATCAAGAAGTTTTTGCATGATGTGCATTCTGCCCTCACGTGCTTGATTTAAAGCGGTTGTGAGTATTTTTTTATCAATACCTTTAATCTTAATATCCATTTGAATTGCTGTTACACCCTTTTCAGTACCTGTAACCTTAAAGTCCATATCGCCAAGGAAGTCTTCAAGACCTTGAATATCGCTTAGAACTGCGACTTTGCCACTTTCTTCATCTTTAATAAGTCCCATTGCAATGCCGGCAACTGGGCGTTTAATTGGCACGCCTCCGTCCATAAGTGCAAGAGTTGAACCACAAACGGAAGCCATTGAAGATGAACCATTTGATGAAAGCACCTCACTTACAAGGCGGAGTGCATATGGGAATTCCTCTTCAGACGGAATTACTGGCTCAAGCGCACGCTCCGCAAGAGCGCCATGTCCTATTTCACGACGGCCTGGGGATTTTAAGTTTCTTGCCTCGCCTGTTGCGTATGGTGGCATATTGTAATGATGAACGTAACGATTTACCTCTTCATCATCTAGCCCTTCAAGTTTTTGCATATCACTTACTGTGCCAAGAGTGAGGGAGGTAAGCACCTGTGTTTGACCACGAGTGAATATTCCTGTACCGTGTACACGTGGAAGTACGCCGGTTTCGCACCAAATTGGTCTTATCTCTGTAAGAGTTCTTCCGTCAGGGCGAACGCCTTTATTGATTATCTTGCCTCTAACCTTTTCCTTAGTCATTTTGTAAAGCACGTCGCCGATTTGTCTTTCCATATCAGGGAAGACTTCAGCAAAATGCTCCTTAGTTTCCTTATCAACCTCATCTTGACGAGCGGAACGCTCTGCCCTATCAAAGGTATCAAGAGCGTGGTCAAGTTTTTTATCTGCGAACTCTCTTACCGCTTTATTGATTTCCTCTGGTATAACATAATACTCAATATTCTCATTGAGAGGTTTACCAATTTCGCTCTTAACCTTTTTAAAGAATTTAACTATCTTTTTGATTTCTTCATGAGCAAATAAAATTCCATCTCTTAAAGTTTCCTCTGGTACTTCATTTGCACCGCCCTCTATCATAAGCACGGCTTCATCTGTACCGCTGACAACCATATGCATCTGGCTTTGTTCACGCTGAGCGTTGTCTGGGTTAAGCACAAACTTGCCGTCAATTAGCCCTACAACTACTGAGCCTGTTGGCCCGCCAAAAGGTATATCGCTTATTGAGAGTGCAAAACTTGAGCCGAGCATTGCAAGTGGCTCTAACTCAATATCAGGGTCTACTGAAAGTGCTGTTGCAACTACGCAGACATCATTGAAAAAGCCTTTTGGAAAAAGTGGGCGTAATGGTCTATCAATTAAACGACTTGTGAGGATAGCTTTATCACTTGGTCTACCTTCACGCTTTTTAAAACCACCTGGGATTTTACCCACTGAGTACATTTTTTCCTCAAAGTCTACTGCAAGTGGGAAAAAGTCAATGCCTGGGCGTGGTGCAGCTGACATGGTTACATTTACCATAACTACGCTTTCCCCGCTCCTTACAAGGCAGCTGCCGTTTGCCTGCTCACATAATCTGCCGGTTTCAAAACTTACCTTTCTTCCTCCGATTTCTATTTCATAAATTTTTGCGTCTTCTTTCATAATACTTCCTTTTAATTTTTAGTTTTTTAGATTTCTCCGCTCCACTAGGTTTCGGTCGAAATGACAGTGGTGAAGAAATAGATTTCTCCGCTGCGGGCTACGCCCTTCGGTCGAAATGACAAGAACAGAGAGATTCCTCCGCTACGGTCGAATTGACAGTGATAGAGTTGTCGAAATGACAGTGGTGAAGAAATAGATTTCTCCGCTACGGTCGAAATGACACTGATAAAATTGTCGAATTGACAGTTGGAGAGTATAGATTTCTCCGCTTCGGTCGAAATGACAGTGATAAAATTGTCGAAATGACAGTTGGAGAGTATAGATTTCTCCGCTTCGGGCTACGCCCTTCGGTCGAAATGACATAATGGGGCACCCCGAAAACACTTGCTGTTTTTGGGGAAAGGTGAGCCTAGCAGGCTGGTCGTATAAATTTATGTTAGTAAATTTTGAGACTTTACTGCTAGTGCGATGCCGCGTGGTCGAATTGACAGTGCCTTAGGCGGATTTTTACAACATACTAAGACAACAGGTAAATTAATAAAAAATAGGGAATGAAAAATACATCATCCCCCCTTTTTATTTATTTTACTGTGTCACGTATTCCAAGTTCCTTAATAATCGCTCTGTAAGCTTCAATATCTCTTTCTTTAAGATAGAGTAAAAAGCCCTTTCTTTTTCCTACCATTTGAAGTAGTCCGCGTCTTGAATGCTTATCCTTTGGATTAGAATTTAAGTGCTGTTCATTCAAATGATTAATTCTTTCAGTGAGTAGTGCAATTTGAACTTGGGCTGAGCCTGTATCATTTTCGCTGGTTTTGAACTTTGCGATGATTTCTTGCTTTCTTGCCTTATCCATTTTTATCCTCCTATTTTCTTTTTATCCCCGCCTAGCATTGTCACCCGTCAGAAGGTGTCGCTGTGACTGTGCCAAGGGTTCTTTCGACTTTCGTATTATAACACAATAAAATGGGAAATGTAAAGTATTTTTCCCATTTTAACTAAAAAAATTAATCTTTTTCTCTATCATTTCATCGATTCTTGAAATATAGTCCTCGACAAACTTGACATTGTCCTGACGTTCTATCCGTCTTTCGCCATTGAACACCCGCTTACTCATAGCTCCAGCACCAACCGCGATGACTGAGTTTGTTTCCTCCATACTATCAATATTAAAAATGCAAACATTATCATTTCTAAAATAGCCTACATTTTCAAGTCCGCCAAGTTGATGTTTTTGGCGATACATATAATACGGCTTATAGCCATTTTCTAATAAAAGTTTTTCGGCGTAGGACACCATTTTCTCAACCTCATTTTCGCTTAAATCACTGGTGTCATTTTTAAGCAAGGCACCATTTTTAACAGAAAGAGTGTGTACTGTTATATTTTCTGGCGAAAGGTCTATGAGGGTATTTATTGTCCTTTTGAAAATGCCAAGTTTCTCTTTTGGCAGTCCGGCAATAATATCCATATTTACCTTAAACCCGCGTTCTAGTGCCATGGAGTATCCTTCAAGTACCTCTTTATTTTTATGGTTTCTGCCTATTCTTTTAAGAGTTGCCTCACAGAAGGTTTGAGGATTTACCGATATTCTTGTGACATTATGCTTTTTAAGTACATCTAGTTTTTCCGCAGTTATGGTATCTGGTCTACCACATTCCACCGTAAACTCGCCTACCGGAAAGGTAAGGCTGTCAAGCAGTCTATCAAGTTGCTTTGCTGTTAGCACCGATGGTGTGCCGCCGCCTATATATATCGTCCTTATAATATACGCTTTTTTAGCAACTATCTTTTTAACCGCTTCAATTTCCTTTAAAAGGCAGTCGATGTAAGTGTCAACCTTATCTTTGACTTTGGCAAGTTCGTTTGAAATAAATGAGCAGTACAGGCATCTAGTTGGACAAATGGGAATATTAACATATAAGTCTACAAGGTTATCATTCCTTATTATACATTTTTGATTTTTAAGTATCATGGCGGTTAAGCGTGATTTTTCTTTACTGACCCTATAGGTGTTTTCGAGTACTTGTGCCACCATGAAATCCTTTATCTGCCCGCTCTCTACCAAATCACGAGCAAGTTTAGTTGGGCGTACCCCTGTTAAACTACCCCATGGCAAGGTTTTATTTGTCAGTTTACTTAATAAGTCATAAAGCGCCACTTTTGCCTGTCTTTTCCTTAAACTCTTTTTCGCAAGAGGGGTAAGCTGTTTTGAATAGTCATAACTTGTTTCGTATTCATTTTCTCCATTCACATGGAATTTATTTATTATTTTTCCGTCAAGGTCTACCTCTTCATGTGATATAGATATTTCATGATTTCCAAATAGTTTGGCTAGGTCTTGAAATTCGGCAAGTAGTTCCTCTTTATTTGTAGTTATATCCATCGTTCACTCCTTTGTACACTTGTAACATTTTTAAGTTGACGCATATTAGACATAACCTTTTCTAGTTCCGCCGTATTCTTGACAGCAACCGCTATGTCGCATATAAAATTATCGCCTACATCTTTTGCATCGAATGCCGTGATTAGTACCTTCATATTTGTAATGAGTGTTGTGAGTTTTGCTATATTATTATTTGACTTATCCGCCACTACATGAATTGTTGCAACAAAGTTCTTCTTCTCCTTTGTTGACCACTCTGCATTTATCAGTCTTTCTGATTCCAGATATTTTAGATTTGGACAATTTCGTCTATGAATTGTTACGCCCTTACCACGAGATATATATCCTATAATTTCGTCGCCCTCTATTGGATTACAACAGCACGCATACCTTACAAGCATACCGCTGTCGCCATCAATAAGCACGCCCTCCTTATTCTTCTTGACGGTCACTATATTCGGCTTTTCTTCCACTGTGGCGTTATCTTTTGTCCATAGCGAGATAAACCTGCCTGCCACCTGATTTGCTGTCAAACTGCCAGAGCCTATTGCTGCGTAACATTCCTCTATCTTTTTCATAGTGAGTTTTGGCAGCACTATATCAAGATATTTATCAAGCAGAAGTTCACTAGATGTAAAGCCTTTATCCTTTATAACTTGGTCGAACATCGCTTTTCCGTTTTTGATATTTTCGTCTTTGAGTTCATTCTTGAAAAAAGACTTTATTCCACTTCTTGCACCGCTGGTTTTAACCATATTTAACCAGTCACGAGAGGGACCTTTACTATTTGGATTTGTCAGTATCTCTACTATATCACCATTTTTAAGTTGTGTGCTTATTGGTTTGATTTTGGAATTAATCTTCGCACCCACGCAACTGTTGCCTATTTGTGAATGAACGGCATAAGCAAAGTCTATTGCGGTTGCACCCTCTGGAAATTCAAGCACCCTTCCCCTTGGCGTTTGACAGAAAATTATTCCGCCATAAAGGTCGGCTTTTAAGGTTTCAACAAATTCCTCTGGTGGCAAATCTTTAGCATTTTCTATTGCCTCTCTAAACCATGTCACACGAGTGTCTAATTTATCTTTTTTTGTGGTTTTTTCTTTGTATAACCAGTGAGCATAGCTTCCAAACTCGCTTGCCCGGTGCATTTCAAACGTCCTTATCTGTATCTCAAGTGGATGCTGATTTTCAACTATTACCGTTGTATGAAGGGACTGATAGCCATTTGGTTTTGGATTTGCTATATAGTCCTTTACCCTGCCTGTGATAGGTTTATATATTTGGTGAACCTTACCAAGAATAGAATAGCACTCCTCCACCTTATTCACTATTACTCGCATGGCTAGAAGGTCATATATGCTTGTTATATCTCTATTTGCATTTATTTTTCTGAAAATACTGCTTATATGCTTCTGTCTATGCTTTATCTCACCTTCAATTTTTAGGTCGGACATGATTTTCTTTAGTTTTTCCTCTGTTACTCTAAACTGCTCTTCATTCTCCTCACGCTTATTTTCTAGTTGCTGGGCAAGTTCAAAATACTCCTTTGGATGCTCTAATCTTACAACATCATCGTCCATTGACGATTTAAGTTTATCTAGCCCCAGTCTTTCAGACAATGGTATATGAATTTCCTTTACAAGATTTATAAATTCATTATCCTCAGCTTTCAGCGTCTTGATTTGCCTGATATCATATGCAAAGCCTGCAAGTTTTATCATGACTACCCTGACGTCTTTACTCAGTGCAAGAAACATCTTTTTTATATCTTCCGCTTCCTCACTTTTTGTTATAGCTTGTAAATCCTTAATAGATTTAAAACTTTCAACTATCTCTTGCTCTTCTTGATTTAACCTTATTTCTATACTTTCCGCTTTCATCGCATCGGCTTTATATAACTGATAGGTCAAAAACGCAAGCACCGAACATTTATCCAGTTTTGCATCGAACATACAATTTAGGATATATTCACACCTATCTAAATTCATCTCTTTACATAGCACAAGGTCTAGGGTTTGTTTATCGTGCTGGTCCAGCTTAAACTGACTTAATATCCTCTCTTTTATTAATTGAGATTTCATCGTTCCTCCTTAAAGGTACTTTTAAGTAGCATTAACTTATTATACAATTTTGACTGTGTGAGTTGTTTTTTTACAGTTTTATTGATATAAATTGTTAAGTTTTCTCCGTCGACTACATTAATATGCCCAAGTTCTTCAAACGCCTTTATCGCAACAAAGAAAGACGCAAAACTTACCCCCGTAATTGCCGCTTTTTCATACAAATCAAATATATTATACATGGGTTTGCCCGCTTTATTGCGAAGTGCGTTAAAGATGCGACCAAAGGTTTCCCTGCTTAGGTCTAGACCAGCGAATTTTTTATAATTACCGTCCTTTTCAATAGGAAGATATATCTGTGCATTTGTGACCTGATTTAGTGCCGAGATAAAGCCAGAATCAAGTACTGGAGATAGAAAGACAATTTTTGAATAATTTTTTGCCCAGTCCAGCCCCTTTGGAGAAAGTAGCAAACTATTATATCCTATTTCACTGGCGTCATAGATTCCAAAATGATAGATATTTTTTGTGCTATAGTTTTTTGAAAATTCAACATAATCGTAACATGAATAAGTGACAAATGCAGTACCGAAAACAGAGGTTGAAGTGTCGCTTACAAAATTTAAAAGTTCACTTTTAGGATACAAATTAAACTTTGCTTTTGTTTCTTTTTCATAACAAAGTTGACCAAATTCAATAGGGTTTAGCTTTTTATATGCGTCTTCCGCTATAAAACTTCCCCCATCAAATTTTGATACAGTGCCTTTGGCAACTCTTGGTTTAAGCTCGAATATAAAGCTCTTTTGACGAGCAAAATTTATTTTAATTACACTATCAAGGAAATTAAAATACATCATCTCAAAATTATCTATTTTGACATTGGCGTGTTGCGGAAATCTTTTCATTGGTGTTACCACCATGTCTGAAACAGTTAACTTAAATTTTGGGTTTGGATTTTCACAACCAAAAGGCTCTAAAACAGAAAGTTCTTTGATAAACTCTGGCGTGATTTCCCCAACAGTTATGTCTTGGTCATAATACTCTATGGGTATAAAAACTTCGTCATTTACGTTTTGAAGTGCGAACGCATTTATACGTTTAACAAACTCCTCATAATTGCTACGTTTAAGGCTTAATCCAGCCGCCATACTATGCCCACCAAAGGTATCCAAAATATCTTTTGTTGAGGACAAAAGTTCATGTATATTTATATCGTCTATACTCCTTCCTGAGCCTGACAAGGTGTCACCATCTTGCGCAAGCAAAAACACTGGCTTATGATACTTGTCCACCAGCCTTGAGCATACTATTCCTAGCACACCCTTATCCCATGCCTTTGATGCCAAAACTATCACTCTTTGCATACGCATATCTTGTTTTGACAAGGCTTTTTCACAGTCGGCATGAATTTTATTGCATATCTCCTGCCTTTTTGTGTTATGTTCCTTTATTTTTTCAATATATTTTTTGATTTTAACTATATCAGTTTCAAAATACAGTTTTAAACTGTCCGCAGCATCTCCCATTCTTCCAGAAGCATTGAGTTTTGGAGCTATTTTAAAAGAAATCTCTGTTGAATTTGGCTTAAGCGTACTTAATTCATACTCTTTAAATAGCATTTTTAAACCAACTGGAAGATACTTATCCATTAGTTTAAGTCCGCGGGATACTATTGTACGATTTTCGCCCAATAGTGGCACTATATCCGCTATTGTGGCTATTGAGGCTATAGGCAAGAACTGCTCCGCCTCTACCCGCCCAAGTAGTGCTTCCGCCACTTTATACGCAACTCCAGTACCGCATATCTCACGGTCAGGATATTCTTGTCCCTCCATTTTTGCGTTTACAACTATTGTGTCTGGAATTGTGTCTGGAATATCATGATGGTCTGTTATTAATATATCTATGCCTTTGGTTTTAGCATACTCCACCTCTTCCGCACAAGAAATACCACAGTCCACTGTAATTATAAGGTTTGGGTTATATTTTTCTGAAATTTTATCAATTACTGCATTTGTAAGGCCATAACCATCTACAAAACGGTTTGGAAGATAATAATTGGCTTTAATACCAAATATTCCTAATGCTTTTACCATTATTGCTGTGGCACTTATTCCATCTACATCATAATCGCCAAAAATTAATACTTTATCCCCCATCTCCCTTGCTAAAGTTATCCTTTCAATAAGGCCTCTCATTCCTTTAAGCAAGAATGGGTCGTTTAATTTCTTTGGATTTAAAAATTCCGCTATTTCTTCACTTGTAGACAGACCCCGCGAACATATTATTTCCATAACTCGCGGTGACAAATTAAATTCTTTGGAATATTGATTTACTTTATCTAATTCCTTATTAAAAAACTTTTTAAATATCATACTAAATTCCTATAATAAAACTTCTTATGATTTAGTATAACACATGAATTTTTATTTTTCCTAATAAATTAGTGCTTTGCGGACTTTTATTTTTTTAGATTTCTCCGCTCCACTGCGTTCCGGTCGAAATGACAAAAGAGTAGAAATAGGTTCCGGTCGAAATGACAAAGGAGTAGAAATGGGTTCCGGTCGAAATGACAAAGGAGTAAAAATGGGTTCCGGTTGAAATGACAAAAAAGTAGAAAAGGGTTTCGGTAAAATGACAAAGGGGTTGAAATGGGTTTCGGTCGATATGACTATGCGGGAATACATCACAAAAAAACAAACCGTTCTAACGGTTTGTTTTTTGTAAAAGCCATATTCTCGGCTTTACTCTTTTATTATTTGTAGATTTACTTTATTTATACATTAATCTTCAAATTTTGAAGATATTTTTTCTAGTTCATTCTTAAAAAATATATCACTATAATTATTTTCCCAATATGACATTACCAAGGTGATACTTGAACCATTTTGAAGTGCCTTACCAAGAGATACTAATTTTTGTACTATTACCACCCCTCTATCTTTATGACCGCTTTGCATTTCATTCTCTACAAAGCACTTATCAAGAGCATTGAGTATTCCTACAATATCATTGACAAATAGTACCACCTTTTCGCCTTGTGTGAGTAGTCTTTCCGCAAGCGATATTGTATCAACCACTTTGCCAAAGCCTATATCATATCCTGTACCATATACTGTAGTCATATTTACCATATTATTAATTTCTGAAAACATTATTTGGTCTTCAAAACAGGTGTTAAGCCCCAGTGTTATAAGTTTATAATTATTGTCTTTACAAAAACTTGCAAATTCTATAAATCTGTCATCTTCAAACAAATTGCCTTTATATTCCACCAAATTTCTTCTTCCGCAGTACAGTTCATGCTTTCCGTATGAAAGTCTTTCCTTTGAAAGCATTGGACTGCTGGTTATTTCAAATTTTGGAATATATTTTGACGCCTCTACTCCATTTATTTTATAAATAGCACTGAGCGAAAAGTCATTATTTGCATTTACCCTTACACCTTCACACTCTAGAATATCGCCTGACTGCAAGCCATATACTATTGTTTCTTTTTGTGGTACAAATACTCTATTTCTTGTTTTCATGTCAAGTAGATATGCTACTACGTCATTTTTACGTAAAATTCCTACGAATTCCTTAGTTTCATCATCAACCTCAGTATATACCGGCACTTCTTGCGAAAAGCACACAATGTCCTCATACTTTAATGGCTTTCTTTGAGTTATCATATTATCGGTATCATCTCCGCCAGCAACCTTTGCCATGATATCTTCAATATTACTTAGTTTCTTAAAAGGTCGCCCCTTCTTTGTCTGTTTAACAATGGTATTATCGTTATTGTATATCCTATCTAAGATTAAATCTATAAGTTCATTTCGCTTCTTTGTAGTTGGCGAAGGTATTCCTACCTCACGTCCTAATGCCCTTAGTTCAAATATCCCCAAATTTTCAAGCAGCATTTGCTTATGCTGATTTCTATCCATCTGCCTTGTTGCAAGTAAGTTTATTTCCATCTTTCGCCTCCTATTGTCGGTTATCAACAATTTCTTCTATTTTGTTTATTTTTTCTTCATTTTATCATTATTTTGTACAATAGTCAACTTTTTTACACAATGTTAAATAAACTTACCACCATTCCACAGGATATTGCTAGCAAATATAGCAGCCCAGTGATACCTAAATTCTTTAATATTTTTTTCTTGCCTGTTGTAAAAAGCACAATTAAACCCACCCCAGCACCTGCACAAAGCCCTGCACAAAGGGCAGCAAAACTGAGTACTTGCGTGCCTGCAATTATACCAGACATATACAATTCAACAAGAAATACCGATGCACTACAATTTGGTATAAGACCTATTAGCGAGGCAATAAGTATTTGTATATACACATTATCAGTGAGTATTGTTCTGAAAAAATCGGTACCGGCATAACCGAAAATTAAATTAATTACAAGAGTGGCAACAAACACATACAAAGCTATTATCAGAGTATGTTTTAACGCGTCTAGAAAAATATTCTCAGCACAGCAATGCCCATGCTCGTGATGATGCGGCTCGTCATACTCATGCAATTTCGTTGGTCTTTTAAGGGTAATTAAATGGCTAACAATATCTATGCCATAACCAATTATTACCGCAAGAAGGACTTTAAGTCCTAGCAAGATAAGTAATTTAGGTATAAACTCTGGCTTTGAAATCATTAGAGGAATTGCTTCATCACTTGTTGCGATGAATACCGCCATAAGTGTACCAAGAGTAACAACTTTATCGTTATATAATTTACTCATGACAGAAGAAAAACCACACTGTGGTACACAACCTAAAAAAGCACCAACTAAAGGGCCTGCCTTCTTCGTGTGGTGCAAAATCTTAGAATATTTTTCGTTATTGTTATGCGAGAAATAACCTACAAGTAGATACGCAAGGTACAATATCGGAAGTGTCAATGCGGTATCTATTGCGGCATCTTTAAGCGAATCTAAAAATATTTCCATTTAGCCTCTATTCTACCTTATTATTTGCGTCGAGTGCAATCTCCTCCATTTTCATTTGTTTTGTTCTTGGTTTTCTTTTTGGCTTTTCGGTAACCTCTGTTTCTGTTACCTCCTTTACAACCTCTTTCTTAACCGTCTTTTTAGTTTCTGTCACCTCTTCAGTTTCCTTTTGTGATGCCAGTTTTTCTTTTTGGAATTCACTCATTCTTTTCTCACTCTCTTTTGGTGAGTAAAGTATAAGGGTTTGTTTATCTTGGTAGCCTATCTTGCCGTCCATATTGGCGGATATTATTGCTTTTCCTATCATCTCTTCAATATCGCCTTTATTAAAGGTGGACACCTCACTTCCGTCAGCAAACAAGGCAATATGACCATTATTCATTGTGCCTACCCGACTTTCATTAAGAAGATATGTGATATTTCCATCAAGCATTGAAACAAGTTGTGCATTATTCATTATACCTGTAATTTCACCTGTTATCATAGTGACTATTCTTGCCTTTCCACGCACAAACATTACCTGCCCCTGAGTCATGGTTGCAAGTTCTGCCTTATCATCTACAAAACGAATAAATCCACCATTCATTGTGCCTATGGTTGCTTTACCGCGTACATAATCTATTTTACATGAATTGATGGTGGTAATTGATGCTTTACCTGTCACCTCAGTTATAATTCCGCTTTTAAACAAACCGATTTTTGCTTTTCCGCCTACTGTGTCAATTACAGCATTTTCCATCATCTGTATTTTGGCTTTACCATTTATCTCTTTGAAAGTACAATTAAAACTTTCAAGCACGATAACGTTTCCACCCAGCGAAACATTGGTGCATTTATTTAATATATGCACACCATTAGACAAACTGAAATTTGACTCCTCATCATGAATTATTGGGTCTATTACTTTTTCTTTTTTCTTAAACAATTTCATTCTCTCCCCTCTTTTTTATTACGCTATACCTTAATATAACATAAAATCTCTTCGCTTGCAAATATTTATTCACAATTTTATTAATTTTCT
>CANBAX010000003.1 GCA_947366645.1 uncultured Clostridia bacterium | reverse complement strand
CTATAAGTTACCTTTCTAACACCAACCTTCATGTTATACGCCCCCTTCTTTATTCAAGCGAACAAGATATATTATCGGTAAGCACAAAATTACCGGTATTAAAAAATATTTGCAAAGTGGACCATAAAACACAAAGAGAAAAAGCAAAAGAAATATTAAAAAAATTCGATGAAAAATATCCCGATGCAAAAAACAAAATATTTAATGCAATTATTCACAAAGAGCGATATAATTTATTTGAATAAATAGAAAATTAAATAAAAAAATCGAAAAAAATTAATTATTTTTCGATTTTTTTATTATTTTTTTAGTTTTTACAATTAATTATTCTATTTTCTATCGCATTTTTTTGTGAATTAATTAGCGAAATTATTTCTAAAATTTCTATATTTGTTTCTCCGCCAAACCCGCCTCTTGAAAGAGTGTTTGCGATTACAAGCATATCATCAAGATACCCATACACCGTCTGAAAACCTGCGCAAACATTTCCGCCAAGTATAGGAAGTGGAAGCCTTTGGCAGCGACAATTATTTCTACCACCAAGTCTTACGTTTACACTAAATGAAAGCTCTGACACTCTGTCGTTTTCACTCATTAGCGTTAAAAAAATAGGGTCGAAGTTTATTGAATACAAAGGTTGGTACAACAAATTTAATATTTTAGACATACTATAAAGTCTACAAGCAAGCAAGACGCCTTCTTCATTACTGATAGGGTTATTAATAGGTGCCGGTGTGGGTCTTGGCGTTACCACTGGTTGCGGTGTTATGGTGGGCTGTGGAGGTGTAGGGTTTTCAATTAATGCCTCCGCCCTATTATCAAGTTTATGTAAGTTTATCATTTTATCTCCTACAAATATTTATATGCATTTTGTTATGAGTTTGACAAAGCATAATAAAAAGTTATAAAATAAATTTATTAGGAGTAAACATGGTAACTTTAGTAATTTTAGACGGCTTTGGCATTTCTAAAAAGAATTTTGGCAATGCTATCTATGCGGCAGGCACTCCAAGCCTTGATAAACTTTTGAAAAAATACCCTTATACCACTCTTGAAGCAAGCGGCGAAGCAGTGGGGCTACCCAAGGGACAAATGGGCAATTCTGAGGTGGGACATCTTACTATCGGTGCGGGAAAAACCATTTTTCAAGACCTTGTAAAAATAAACAAGGCCATTGATGACAAAAGTTTTTTTATAAACGAAAATCTTAAAAAAGCAATTTCACACGCAGAAAAGAACGGGGCTAACTTACATATCATGGGACTTTTGTCTGACGGCGGAGTTCATTCACATATTAATCATCTATTTGCAATTTTACAAACCTGTAAAAACGCTAAATTAAAAAACATATATATTCATATTTTTACTGACGGCCGTGACACCAAACCAAACAAAGGCAAAGATTTTATTCTGGAACTTGAAAAATTTATCTCTGAAAACAATATCCAAAACGCCCGAATTGCTTCAATTTGCGGAAGAATTTATGCTATGGATAGAGAAAAACGCTATTCTAGGCTAGAAAAAGCATATAAAACACTTGTTTTGGGTGAGCATTATCTTAATATTTCGGCGGAAGCCGCAATTTTGGATAGTTACGCAAATGGCTTTACAGATGAATTTGTCCAGCCTACACTTTTGATTAAAGGTGCAAATATTTCCGATAATGATAGTGTGATTTTCTTTAATTATCGTTCCGACCGTGCTAGAGAAATTACAGACGCTATTACAAACGAGAGTTTTAAAGAATTTAAAACCAAAAACCTAAAAAATGTATTGTTTACGCCTATGCAAGAATATTCTGCTAATTTCAAGCACTTAAACACCCTCTTTCCACCTATCGTAGTGGAAAACAATTTATCTGCTATCCTTTCAAAGAACAACCTAACCCAGTACCACATCGCGGAAACTACCAAGTACGCACATGTTACCTTTTTCTTTAATGGTGGCATAGAAAAAGCATATAAGGGCGAAGAGCGAAAGTTGATAGACAGCATTGATACGCAGGATTTTTCATATTACCCTAAAATGAGAGCTTTTGAAATTACTGAATTTACACTTGACGCTATTGCATCGAACAAATACGATTTTATACTGGTAAACTACTCTAATCCTGATATGGTGGGACATACTGGCAACTTTGAAGCGACTAAAGAAGCGATATCTTGCGTAGAAAAACAGGCCTACGCTTTGGCTCTTGCCACCCTTATGGCGGGCGGAGAATGCATTGTTACCGCAGACCACGGAAATGCGGAGGAGATGATAGACGACAAAGGCAATAAAATTACCTCTCATACAACTAACAAGGTGCCTTTCATTTTTGTGAGTGAAAAAAATAAGAAAGTAAAGTTAAAGAAAAATGGCACTCTTGCAAACATTGCACCTACCATTCTTAAACTTATGGGGCTGGTAGCACCTGCCGATATGGAAAGTCCGCTATTTTAGCATTTTCTTTATAAATATTTTGATTTTATGACAAATATCGACTAAAATAGACATATGATTCTTACTAGAAACTTTAAAATCATTTTGTCTAGTTTTTTATGTTTCTTTACAAGTATTTTTTCAATACTAATTTTTCTTGTACTTTCATTACCCAAATCCGAACCGCTTTCCTTTGTAATAAAAGATATTTTTATAGAGGTCGGCAAAAGTACAAGCATAGATTATGATATAAATTATCACGACGCCGAAGTTTTCTTTTCTGTTTCAAACACTTCTATTGCCGTTATTGAGGAAAACAAAGTTGTCGCGTTAAGTGAGGGCGAAACCACATTGCGAGGCTCAGCGACCTACAATGGTCAGATTTGCTATGCCAGCTGCAACATTGTTGTACACTCACCTCCTAAACAAACTTACTCAGTAATTATTGATATAATAAATGAAGGCTTTTATGAAAACAATACTTTATTTGCTAATGCTAAAACTTGTTTTACTATGTCGATTATCGATAAAGACATGGTCGAGCAAAATATTCAAGATTTAATATTTGATAACAGATATCTTACTCAAGAGTTTAAATATTTCTATCTCAAAAATGATTTTGAAGGCGTTCTTAACTTTTACTCTCCCTCAATAAACTTCTATTTTGAAATAACCGTGAAAAAAATTCAATAAAATCACAAAAAATGGTTGACTTAGACGATTTTTAAAGGTATAATACTACTGCGTTACATAAAGAAGCAAAAATATATTTTCTTTTTCCTCATATAATCCCTCTTGAGTTAAAGACCGCTTCTTAAAACGCACTTTATTTAGAGATGTAGCTCAGCCGGTTAGAGCACCACCCTGATAAGGTGGGGGTCGGTGGTTCGAGTCCACTCATCTCTACCAAAAATTCAGCCAATAATAGGCTGTTTTTTTTATTTTCCTGCCCCGCCTTGCACAACAAAGTTGTGCGTTTTGCATTTAGGCAAAACATCAGGGTGTTCCTGTCCAGCGAACATAGTAAGCGATAAGGTTCTTTTGCAAGGCAAAAGGTTCTTCTAAGGTGGGGGTCGGTGTCGGAGCGGACAAGAAGTATGCGGGCTCGGCCACTAGTTTCTACAAAAAAAGATGAAAATTGCCATCTTTTTTATTGTATTATTCCACCCGAACAATGAAGTTGATAAAGCAGTTTATTATCTTTATATACTCTTTCTAATCCAGTAAAATTTTCCATATTGACAGATGTTTCAAAAGTATAAGTAAAACCAGAGTTTTCAAATTTACTTTAACACTATCCAACCAGCACCATTGCTTCGTTTTACTTTCATTGGAGAGATTTGTTTTACATCTTCAAGCCAAATTAGCGTGCAATATTTTTTGTTTTTATACAATTCCCAATTTTCAAACTTATAAATTCCTATTTCTTTATTCCATTTTGCTTTTATCTCATCAGCAATTTGTGGTGTGAGTTCAAAATACTTTACAGCTTTAACTTTTGCTGTCGCAGACACATCATGGTTTGTTTGCTTTAGGAGAAGTTCATCGCCAACCTTTATTTTGTCATAAGGTGCAATTTTTTTCATTGACCATCTGCTTTCAATAATTTTTTCTCCAGACAAAACCATATCAAAAAAGGGTTGCCGAAGTATTGCAAGATGTTTCATTTATTTGCTCCATAACTAACCGTTTCTTTTTTCTTCTGGGTTCTTTTCTTTACTACTTCCACATTGGCTGTGCATAGTTTTAAAAGCGTGAACTGTCTTCTTCTTAACGATGCTCTTTGAAGGAAGAAAGCGTCCGCCGCCTCCCATATAAACACCCATGTAACAATTTCTAAAATCACATCTAAAAACTCATTTTTAAAAAACAGATACGAAAGGTACAATATTCCAAGAACAAACAAGCCTGCGATTAGCATTGCGAGGCTGAAAAGTGCGTTACGCTTTTTCTCCTCCCTTAGTTCTAAGTATTCCTTTTTATATTTATTATGAATTGCAGTTTCGACCTCTACTGCGTCCACCTTTTCACTTGTATAGACCTTTATTCTAATATCATTTTTTGAGGGTACAAATCTTGCCTTGTCCCAAATGTAATCGGCAAGTTCTTCATTAAGTTTTTCATTATTGTCGTAGTCGTAAGAGGAAAAAATCTGCTCTTCACTTTCAGCCTTAACAGTGATAAGCGCGTTATCGTCACTATCAAAATGGATATCTTCCTTTTTTAATATTTCTTTCCTTGCTTCTTTTAATTTCTTTTTATCAAACATTTTTCACCTAATTTAATTTTACCACATTTTAAAAACTAGGCAAAATAAAAAAGCCATATGCTTATGGCTTTTCTTACTATTTATTATTTTCTTGATTTGGTGGGTCTATAACTATAATTTCTTCACTCAGCTTTTCAACTTTATCCTCTTCGACCTCTTCCTGATGTTGTGGCTCTTCTTGCGTTATCTCGGGTGCCAAGTCGGGCATTTGCGCTTCTGGTGTAATTTCAGGTGGCGGAGCCAACGAGCCTTCTATTTCTTTTACTTTCTTCTTTTTCTTTCTGTTAACCCATTTCTCTATAAGCATAGTGCTTGGAATATCACCGCAGACATTCATCATTGTGGCAGGAGCGTCCACAATCCAACCTATTGTAGCTATCATTGTAAAAGCACTTGTTGGGAAGCCGTACAAGGACACTATCAGCATTTCGCCAATAAGTCCGCCGCCTGGGATACCTGACATAACAACCCCGCTTAGTACCGCGATTAGAAGTGCAACCAGCACTCCACCAAAACTTTGTGGCATATTAAAGATACTGAACAGGAAGAATATTTTGAGTATTGATGCAATTGACGAGCCTTCCATATGAATGGTGCTTGCAAGCGGCAATGACACTTTACTTACTGTTTTATCTATTCCCATATCGTCTGCGACTTCCATATTTGACGGAAGTGAGGCAAGTGAGGACTGTGTAGCAAGCGAGGTTACAAAGGATTTGAAAATATGGCGATAAAAATTCTTGACGCCGTTTTTGCCGCCAGCCACAAAGGCATAAAGGGTATAGAACACGAGGAAGTAAATGGCGGAAACAACTATATAGATTAAAAGCGTTTTAAGATAACTTGTAATTATATCGCCGCCAAAAGACTTGACAAGGGAGGCAAAGTAAGCACACACTCCGATAGGTGCGTAGTACATTACTATCTTGACAAATTTGAGCATGGCGTTTGAAATTACTTCAAGCCCCTTGCCAATTTTATTTTCTTTATCAACCTTACGAAGGCATATGCCAAGAATTATTGAAAATATGATAAGCGCAAGCATGTGTGACTTTGAAAGCAGGTTGAAAAAGTCTGGCACTGTAATTGCTTTACTTAATGCCTCCAAAAAGCCCACTGGGTCTTGGACTTCACCTTCGGAAGGCGTAATATTTGCCGTAGGCTTTACTATAAGCACGCCAAGAAGTGCTAGGACTGAGCTTATCAAACTTGTAATAATGAATACAACTATTGTTTTTGTCAATATTTTAGATAGTTTTGCCTTTTTATCCATATTGGCAATACTTGAAGTAATTGTGAAAAACACAAGTGGCACAACTAATGTAAACATAAGATTTACAAATATATCACCAAGCGGTGCGATAGTTGTGACAAAATTGTCACTTGCAAACAAGCCAATTATTGTACCAATAATTAGCGCAAGTAGCATAAATAGCGAAAACGCGTACTTTTTTAAAACCCTCATAAATTTCTCCATATTTTTTGATATGTGTGAAATACCTGTTTTGTTAAAGATTTTTTTTAATTTGCGACAAATTTAACGTATTCAATTAATTGACTTTCGTTAATTATTATGTTATTATGGCGTATATCAAACGATGAAAAAGAGAGTAGTTTTGGTTTCTTATTTTCTAAAGAGAGGTGCGTTAGGGTGAAAGTGCATCGGAAATAAGCAAAACGAAAGACACTTTGGAGTTTGAACAAAAATAAAGAGTGGTCATTATGACAAATTAGGTGGCACCGCGGAAATTAAGTTTTCGTCCTAATGCGCTAGCGCATTTGGGCGTTTTTTATTAAAAGGAGAAAAAATTATGAAAATATCTGAAATTAAAGAAGGACAAGTTGAAATTCAAGGCTGGATAGAAAACCTTAGGGACAAGAAAAGTATGCAATTTGTGGTTATACGTGACCTTTCTGGAAAAGTTCAAGTCACTGTAGTGAAAGAAGAAAATCCCGAAATTGCAGAAATCTTTTCGCATGCCACACTTGAATCAACAGTAAAAATAAAAGGCAGGGCTGTCAAAAATGATTATGTTAAACTTGGCGGAATGGAGATAATACCCGAAAATGTGGAAATTACAAGTCGTGCCGAGGCCTTTCCTATTGGCCCAGAAAGTTCTATCGACCAAAGGCTTGACTATCGCTGGCTTGACTTAAGATGCCCTGAAAAAGCACTTATCTTTCAAGTGGAAACAGTGCTTAACCAAGCCATGAGGCAGTACTGCATTGACCACGGCTTTATTGAAATCCACACCCCTACCCTTATTGGAGCCTCAAGCGAGGGTGGCAGTGATGTGTTTGAGGTGAAATATTTTGACAAGAAAGCCTATCTTATTCAAAGTCCACAATTCTATAAACAAATGGCGATGGCTGCTGGTTTTGAAAGGGTGTTTATCAATACCCCTGTATTTAGAGCGGAAAAGTCACATACCAAAAAACACGCTACCGAATTTAGTGGTTTTGACATTGAAATGAGTTATGTTTCCTCCGAGGAAGATGTAATGAAGGTGCAGGAAGAAATGCTTGCGTACGCTATTAAAGAGGTGGCAGATAAACTTGGCGACAAGGTGAAAGAACTTCTTAATGTAGATATAAACGTGCCAACCCTTCCTTTCCCAAGAATTACCGTTAAAGAGGCGTATGTAATTTTAAGAGGATTAGGACTTGACATTAATGACGGTGACGATTTCACTACTGAACAAGAGGTGGCACTTTGCAAATATATGGAAGAAAAGAATGGACACGAGTTCTTCTTTGTAAGCGAGTACCCTTCTGCCGTGCGTGCCTTTTACACTATGGCTAAAGAAGACGAGCCTAGTTATTCAAAATCATATGACTTATACTTTAAAGATGTAGAACTTACCTCTGGGGCACAGCGTGAACACAGACCAGACATTTTGAAAAATCAAATTGTAGAGCGTGGAATTGACCCTACACCTATGACAGATTACATTAATTTCTTTAAAAACGGCTGTCCACCACATGGCGGATTTGGACTTGGGCTTGACAGATTTTTAATGCTGCTTCTTAATCTTCCAAGCCTTAAAGAAGCAATGTATATCTTCCGTGGCCCTGACAGGCTTAACCCTTAAAAGGAGAAAATTATGAAAAGAATTGAAATAAGAGATTTACACAAAACATATCAGCAGTTTGCCGACAAAGAACTTATTGTTTGTGGCTGGGCGCGTACTGTGCGAGATAGCAAAAACATAGCCTTTATTGAACTTAATGACGGTGCTTTTAAAAGCGTACAAATTGTAGTTGAAAAAGACAAACTTATAAACTACGAAGAAATTGTTAAGCAAAATGTTGGTGCATCTTTTGAAGTGAAAGGGAAACTTTTACTTACCCCTTCCGCACAACAACCTTTTGAAATAAACGCAAGCAGTGTGACCGTGCTAGGCGAAAGCGACATTGACTACCCTCTTCAGAAAAAGCGTCACACGGTAGAATTTTTACGTACCATTCCTACAATTCGCGCAAGAGGAAATCTTTTTAACGCTGTATTTAGGGTGCGCTCGGTTGCCGCATTTGCAATACACAAATTCTTTAATGAGCAGAACTTTGTTTATATTCACACCCCTATTATTACCGCAAATGACTGCGAAGGTGCTGGCGAAATGTTTGAAGTAACCACCCTTGACCTTGAACGCATTGCAAAGGAAGGCAAGGTGGATTACAGCAAGGACTTCTTTGGCAAAAAAGTGGCTCTTACTGTGTCTGGACAACTTCACGAGGAAACTATTACTCACGCTTTCGGTAAAACTTACACCTTTGGGCCGACCTTCCGTGCCGAAAATTCCAACACCACTCGTCACGCGGCTGAATTTTGGATGATGGAACCAGAAATGTGTTTCTGTGACCTTGAAGGACTTATGGATAACGAAGAGGCTATGGTAAAATATGTAATTCGCTATGTTATGAAAGAGTGTCCTCATGAACTTGAATTTTTAAACAAGTTTGTGGACACAGGCTTACTGGAAAGACTTAACAATATAATAAATAACGATTTTGTACGACTTGATTATACCGAGGCGATTAAAGAACTTGAAAAAGTAAAAAATAGGTTTGTATTCCCCGTGTCTTGGGGCAGCGACCTTCAAAGCGAGCATGAAAGGTATCTTACAGAAGAAGTTTACAAAAAGCCAGTGTTTTTAATGAACTATCCAAAAGACATTAAGGCCTTCTATATGCGTCAAAATGACGACGGCAAAACGGTTGCCGCTGTAGATATGCTTGTGCCTGGAATTGGTGAACTTTGCGGCGGAAGTCAAAGGGAGGAACGTCTTGACAAACTTCTAACGCGTATGAAAGAACTTAACCTTAAAGAAGAAGATTATTCGTGGTATCTTGATACAAGAAGATATGGAACAAATATTCACTCGGGTTATGGCTTAGGTTTTGAAAGGCTTGTGATGTATCTTACCGGAATTGGCAATATCAGAGATGTACAGCTTTTCCCTAGAACGGTAGGCTCAATTCAAGGTTAAAAAAATTGGAGGTGCGAAATAGTGCTTACAGATATCGAAATTGCAGAAAAATGCAAACTGAATGACATAAGAGAAATTGCGTCTAAGCTTGGGCTGAAAGAAGATAAACTTGAACTTTACGGCAAATACAAAGCCAAAATTAATCTTGATAAGTTTAATACTAAAAAATCAAAGTTGATATTAGTAACCGCCATTAATCCTACACCTGCCGGAGAAGGCAAAACTACCGTAGCAATAGGTCTTGCTGACGGAATGTCTTTGCTTGGGAAAAAGGTTTGCCTTGCACTTAGAGAGCCTTCGCTTGGCCCTGTGTTTGGAATAAAGGGCGGTGCCACCGGTGGCGGCTACGCACAGGTTGTGCCTATGGCGGAGCTTAACCTTCATTTTACCGGAGATTTGCATGCTATAACTTCGGCTAATAACCTGCTTTGCGCCATGATAGATAACCATATTTTCCGTGGAAATAATTTAAAAATCAAAGAGGTGTTATTCCATAGATGCATAGACATGAATGACAGGGCTTTGCGGGATATGACTTTGAACACCGAGGCCGCAAATATGAAAGGCTGCCAAAGTTATGAAAGAAAGGAAAATTTTGATATCACGGCAAGTAGTGAAATCATGGCGATTCTTTGCCTTGCTAAAGATTTAAGCGATTTAAAACTCAGACTAGGAAACATTATAATTGGCAAAAACGATAAAGGAAACTTTGTTTATGCACGCGACCTGCACGCGGAAGGCGCTATGACGGTGCTTCTTAAAGACGCGATAAACCCGAACCTAGTCCAAACCCTTGAAGGAACACCCGCACTTGTGCATGGAGGGCCGTTTGCGAACATTGCACATGGTTGCAACTCTATTCGTGCGACCTATGCCGCTATGACTCTTGCTGATTATGTTGTTACTGAGGCTGGTTTTGGTGCCGACCTTGGCTGTGAAAAGTTTTTAGATACCAAATGCCGCATTGCCGGCATCGAGCCGGACTGCATTGTACTTGTGGCGACTATAAAAGCTTTGAAATTTCATGGTGGAAAAAGAAAAAATGAACTTTCTCAGGAAGATGTCACAGCACTATTTAATGGAATCCCAAACCTTGTAAAGCATATTGAAAACATACAAAATGTATATAACAAACCGGTGGTTGTCGCATTAAACGAATTTGCAAGCGACAGTGAAAATGAAGTTAAATTAATCGAAAGTGTATGTAATGAAAAAAATGTGCCAATGGTGCGAACTAATGTGCATACAAAAGGCGGAAAAGGTGGGTTGTCGCTTGCTGAAACGGTAGTAACTGAATGTAAAAAGAAAAGTCACCTCACCTTTGCTTACAACTTTGAAGATGACATAAAAACAAAAATTAATGACATTGTAAAAAAGGTATACGGAGGAAAAGGTGTAGAATTTTCTAAAAAGGCTTTGGCATCCATAAAGTATATAAAAAAGCAGGGGCAGACAAATCTGCCGGTTATAATTGCAAAAACTCAGTACTCACTTAGTGATGACCCGTCACTTTTATCAAGACCAGAAAAATTTAAGGTAAAAGTTCGAGATGTTATGTTAAAAGGAGGCGCTGGATTTATTGTTGTAACTACCGGCGACATCATGCTTATGCCTGGACTGCCACTAAAACCTTTGGCAGAACAAATTGACATAGAAAATAATGGCAAAATAAAAGGGCTATCTTAAAGATAACCCCTTTTTTTATTTTGTTACAAACACATACCCAAAAGCATTTGGACCCCAGTGACTTGCTATCGCTGGGTCAAGGTTGTCGAACACCATTTTACTTCTGTATTTTTCATCTGTCATAGATATTAGTTTATCTAAGTTTCCTCTATTATAGGTGTATGAAGCAACAATATCATAGTTATCATCATAGTTGAGTTCAGCGAGAGAATTTGCTAAGAACTTCATACCATTGGCAAGTCCGATTTTCTTACTATGCACCGTCACTCGCCCTTCCTTAAAGCCTATGATAGGTTTTATCTTCAATATACTTCCAAGTATCCATTCCATTTTTGAAAGTCGGCCACCTCTTAATAGATAATCTAGCGTTTCTGGAATTGCTAAGATTTTTATACGCGGGATTAATTGATTAACACGCTCTTCAAGTTTATCTAGGCTTTCCTCTTTATGTCTATTTATTTCATCAACAAGAAGCCTCATTCCGCCAACAGCCATTTTACTATCTAAGACTTTAACTTTTGGATTTCCTTCAAAAAGTATTTTTATAGATGAATTAGTGCTTGAAATGCCTGATGATATTGTAAGTATGATGACATCATCACCATTTTCTACACATTTATTTACACGCTCTTCAAGTTCCACTAAGTTTGGAAGCGAAGTCTTTGGAAAACCTTTTTCCTCTATAAGGAATTTATAAAAATCATTTAAGTCCAAATTTACACCGTCAAGGTACTCTTCGTCACGCATATTGACAATAAGAGGAATTAATTCTACTCCATATTTTTCCCTTTCTTCTGGTTTTATACTACTGCCAGAATCTACAAATATTTTTAACATTTTTCCTCCATAGACTAATTTATTTTGCAATTTTGTAATTTATAACCCACAATGTTTGTATGGTTTAATTTTCGCTAAAATTACATAATTTACTGATTTTATATATCCTAGTATAACAAACTTTTAAATTAAAGCAAACTTTTATTGCCTTAAAACAAAAACTTATGTTAGGAAAGATTATTTAGCTGTTCCATTGCCTTCTTTGCTTGAGAGTATTCGTTTTTATGTCTAATATTATACCTTTTTCCATCTTTGACAAAATTTGAGCCAGTTTGATGAAACTCAAATTCAACCCCATACTTTTCACACTGAAAAAATATATCTTTTACCCAGTCATAGTTGCATTCCCTTGCATAGGTATAGGATTCGCCGCCTACCGAGACTCTATCAAACCTCCCCGTCTTTAAGAATTTTTCTAAGTTTACCTTTTCTAAAATTGGCGCTACAAAGATAAACTTTTTACACGCGGGTATGTTTTCAAATATGGGAAGTCGCAGGTCAGCACGCTTCTGATTTTCACAGGTGACCGCTATTGCCACATTGCTATAGCCCACGCCCCAGTCGCTTGGCAGACACTTTTCAATACGCTCAACACGCTTAGTGCAAATTAAAAATTTTACGTCTGGGCGGGCTTTTATTATCTTCCACGCCTCATCACGCCACTCATCCGCTTCCTCCAAGAAAAAGTCAGAGGTAAAGCAGGTGGCAACCTCACTGCCAGATACAAGTTTAAATTTGCCCTGTCTATCTTTTTTTAATGGCAAGTTGAAGTTTGTTTTAGATTTTGTAACAATACTTGCGTCTTTATCCCTTTGTTTGTCAAGATAGTAAACATAGCAGTTTTGACAGCCTTCGCTACATTTATGGCAGCCATGCCAAGGGCTCCAAAGCAAACTCATTTTACCCCTCGCAAGGCGTCTTGATAATCCCAATCAAAAAAACTGCTGATATGATAGGAAGTTATTCCCGCCCTTTCAGCCTGTCTCAGTATCGTAAGTATATCGTGTACAAAAATAACTTTATCCACATCTATTTTCCTATCTTGACAGTATTTAAGTATTCTATCATGCTTTAACTCTTCCATGGGGATAAAGAGTATTTCGGTAATATTTGGGAAATGCTTTTTTAGCCATTTCTTTTTATCTTCAATCTCCTTTTCGTTGCAGATATGCCCTAAAATGATATTCTGCTTTGCCTTGCAAGTAGAAAGCACCTTCTGCATATGTAGAGAAGGCTTTCTTTTTAAAAATACGCCCTCCTCTATTTCCTCAACCGACATACCATTTTCACTGCCATCTGGGGAGGCCAAATGTCCGTTAAATCTATAACCTGCAAGTGTGCCGTCTATATCCCAAAAAATATATTTTCCTTTCGTTTCCTTGACTGTAATCATGCTTTTATCTTTCATATGTCTTCTCCTATTTCACTTTCATCTATATTTGGATTAATATATCTGAATTTTTTCTTTCTGCCCTTGTACTCTATTGCCTTTTGTGGACATCTATGATAGCAGCCTAAACACGCCACACATTTATCGCCAAAAGTTATCTTTCCATCTTCCATTGTAATATTGCCTACTGGGCAAACTGAAATACATTTTTGACACTTGACGCACCTCTCATTTGCGTGAAAATCTCGCCCTATAAGATGCCAGTTGCTTTTGTTTTTTTGATACTTTTCCTCTCTCGTTTTTTGCTTTTTAGGCAAGTTGTACCTTTCATTTTCTATCATATCAAGAATTTTGTTTATTCGTTTTTGTGAGGCCTTTAAGGCCTTATTCAAATAAAACTTAGGCACGGTAAAAGTAAGAGTAAAGTTTTCAGGCATTTTTAATTTATACACGCTTTTAATATTCAAGCCAAGACTTTTTACATACTTAAAAAGTAGATAATCAGCACCGGCGGCCATTCCTCCATAATTCTGCAAAACAATTATCTCTTTGCTTTTATCTAACCTAGGCAAAAGGTCATAGACATGCACTGGCATTCCATAAGAGTAAATAGGAGTGACTATAAAAATCCTATCAAACTCACTGCCATTGCCTTGGTACTTTGGAATGTACATTACTTTACCGCCAAACCGCTTTTGCACCTCTTTGGCGATTTGCAAACTATTACCAGTGGAACTAAAATATAAAATGCCGTTCATATCTTTTCTCCTATGTCGATTATACCATAAAAACAAAATAAAAGAAATAAATTTATTTCCTTTTATTGAAATAAGTTGGTGCGACTAACAGAACCTACGCCCTGAAAATCCTTGAATTTTAAGGGAACCCGAAAACCAAAAGTTCGTGCCCTGTTTCCATGAGTTTGCACTTTTTATACTCGATTGGTGCACCAAGTGATAATGTATCCGAACCGCTTTTCTATCCAAGTCGGTGTTGGCTATGTTCGTCTTAGAGTTAAGATAAAATAACTTGTCTTATATTTTTAGTATAGTATAAATTTCATGTAACTCAAAACAAAAGAGAGAAGTTTTAACTTCTCTCAATTTTTAAATTAAAATTTTTGCAACAAATTTATAATATAAATCATTTTCACCATAAGGGACTGCAGGAATACTTACTATAATCGTTGCACTTGGAATGCGAATTTGGTCAAAGTCTTCATTGCGATATTTAGGGTCAGTTAACGCAAGATTGTATCCATGTCGATTGTATTGAAATTTTACTTTATAGTGATGTCTGCCATCGCCTTTCATTGATGTGTCAAGTTGCAATTCTTTTACATTAACCATTTCCAAAGAATGATTAAGTTTTTTAATTTCTGTTTTTTCAAGTTCATTTCGTATTGTTTCAAAAATTAAGTCGTGCTTTTCTATAGGGTGTAAATTGAGAGCCTGTTGCTTTGATAAGTTTCCAATCTTTTTTATTTCAGCACTTTCATCAATAAGCCAGTTTTCAGATTGAACATGATAAGGAAGATGTTTTTTTACTTCAACCTCTAACACATTTAATTCTTTGAAATGTTTTTCGTCCAGCATTTCCTTTGGAAATGCTCCGCCGTCTTTGGAAGTCACAAGCCTTATCCATCTTCCTGTTGCGATGTCAATGCCTGCCACACAATAATCGCGATCTTTTAATGATTTTGTTAATATGCAAATTTGTTTTTTCATTTTTTTCTTTTCCTTTTAAAATATTTGCAACAAAAAAGTTAACCACGATTTGTTTTGTGATTAACTTTAAATTTGGCTGACCAACTTAGACTCAAGTTAGTTTGTAGCCGATTTTTTTATTTTGTTTTCGATAGGCCTCAGAGAGGTTGTTTATCTTCGTTATTTGGACAAGTTTTTTTTCAAAATCTTCCTGACTTTCAGAAAAAGTTTCACCATTTCGTTTTGCAATAATATGCTCTATATTCAATCCATTAGCATAGAGTTCTTTTCCGCAAAGAATTGCTCTGTGACAATTAATTGGATCAATTTCGGCACACATTAAGCAAATATTTTTGTTTTGATTTACGAGGTCTTTAATTTTTTCTAATCCGCTTTGAAATTGCTGACTTTTTGCAAATTTGTCGTAATCAAGGATGTTGTCAGTGTAAAAATCCATATTGTCTTGCCTTGCACCAAACTCTTGTTTCCAATTTTCATATTGGATTCCAACATCTGCAAGAGTTTTACTTAAAAGATTATTGTTGAACTGATAAAAATATTGACTCTTTGGAACACTCCGCACATCAATCAAAATTTCAACTTGTTTTTCTGATAAGATTTTTACAAACCTTTCAATGTCTGCACCTGCATAACCTATTGTGTAAATCATGCTTTTATTATAACTCCTAAACTTAAAAATTGCAATTTTTACTGCCAATATTTTTATTTATGGTAAATTTGCATATTCAAAACAAAAGAGAGAAGTATTGGATTAGACTTCTCTCTTTGTGCTTAATCGTTGTGGGACAATAGGTCTTGCAAAAGTGAATAGACGCTTTTAGCAGACAGATTGTCCATGTTGCCACCATTGTTAGCAAAATCAATAAGGTCGTGGGCAAACTGAAAGGCAATGCTTTTCAGTTTGCTTTTTGCCAAGTTCACAGGTGCCTATCGTGAGTTTGCAGAAAGAGAAAATATAAAGATTGTTGACACTTATATTGACAGGGCTATGATCGGGACAAATGACCACAGACCCGATTTTCAAAGAATGCTACATGACAGCAAGAAGAAAGGCTTTGATTTCGTGCTTGTGTATAAGTTTGATAGATTTGCTCGTTCTCGTCACGATAGCGCCGTAAACAAGGCAATTTTAAGCCGAAATGGTGTTAAGGTTATCTCTGCAACCGAACAAATCTCTGACACTCCAGAAGGCATAATACTTGAAGGAATGCTTGAAAGCTTTGCGGAGTATTATTCTGCTGAACTTTCTCAAAAAGTTAAGCGTGGGCGTAAAGAAAGCAGAATTAAAGGCTTGTTTGTTGGTGGACGAAAACCTTTTGGATATTGTATCGAAGATAAGATTGTAAAAATAAACGAAAAGCAAGCGGAAATTGTAAGACAGGTTTACAATGACTATATCTCAGGAATGAGATTGAAAGATATTGCAAGCAAACTCAACAAGCAAGGAATAAAGACTAACAATGGCAAAGATTTTAATATCAATCAAGTTTCAAGAATGTTGAGAAGTTCGCTTTATTGTGGCAAAGTTTATGCTGACGACGAAAGCAAAAACATTAAACTTGAAAATGCCGAAGATTATACAGAGATAGGAAAAGAACAATCCGGTTCGGATTGCTCTCATTTGGTGCGGCTAACAGGACTTGAACCTGCACGGTTTCCCACTGGAACCTAAATCCAGCGCGTCTGCCATTCCGCCATAGCCGCATACTTCATTTCGCTTATAATCATATTTTGTTGAAAGTTTTTTATCAGCGCTGGATTTAAATCCAACGCGTCTGCCACTTTGCACCCCAAAAATGACAAGCATTTTCGGGGAACCCCGCTTCCGCCATAGCCGCAAATTTTAATATATTTTTTCATTTGCATGGGGAGCCACCCTCTGCCATTGCTTAATTGCAAATTAAGTATACATGAGTTTTTGAAATTTTGCAAGCCTTTTATTTATAAGCACTCTAATAATTTGATATTTTTTTGACTTGGCACTATAATTAAAAAAGGAGGGAATATGAAAAAGGTTGTTATAGACGCAAATGATGATTACAAACTTAACGTACATATTTTTGAGGTTGAAGGTGCGAAGGCCGTTATTCAAATAATACATGGAATGGAAGAGCATCAAGAGCGTTATGAAAGGCTTGCCAAGTTTTTAAACGAAAAGGGGTATAGTGTTGTCACCTCCAATATGAGAGGGCATGGCGAAGATGCGCCTTGTTTAGGCTTTTTCAAGGGCAAGAAGGGCTACATTGAACTTATTAACGACCAGAAAATTATAACAAAGTTTATTAAGGAAAAATTTAAAGGCCTTCCGATAATTATCTTTGCACACTCTATGGGCACGATAATAACTAGGGTGCTATTACAAACCTGCTCAAAAGATTATGACAAGATAGTACTTTCGGGCTACCCTAGATATCAGGCCGGAAGTGGATTCGGTATTTTTCTCACTGGTGTAATCAAAGCTTTTAGAGGTGAAAAATACAAGTCTAGGTTTATCGAAAAAATGGGAGTAGGTGTATTTAACAAGGCTATCACCTCCCCAAAAACGCCTATTGACTGGATAAGCCATAATGAAAAAAATGTATATCAATATTTCAAAGACCCATATTGCGGACATGGCTTTACAGTGTCGGCTTTTAACGACCTATTTCGGCTTGTAAAACTTATGCACAAGACAAGCCGTTATAGAAATGTAAAATCTGAAATGCCAATACTTTTATTGCGTGGGCTTGACGACCCTTGCGTCGGAGGTAATGACGGTGCACTTGACTCTTACAGCGTGCTGGCTAAAGCTGGTTTTGTCAATATTTGCTCAATCTCCTACCCTAATATGAGGCATGAGATATTAAACGAAATAGAATATCAGAAAGTGTATGGCGACATTTTATACTTTATTGATAAGAGGTAGATAGTTCTACCTCTTTTGTATAAAAGATATTTCTTTCGCAAACGCTAATAGCGGAGGAGATTATGTTTGGCATTGATGGTATTTATTGGGTGATTATTAATTCAGTCGTGTCTGTAATATATCTATTTATTATCGCCAAACTTTTAGGCAAAAAGCAGATAGCACAACTTGAATTTATTGACTATGTAATTGGAATATCACTTGGCTCTATCGCCGCCGAAATGGCCACCGACGACCAAAACCCTTTTTATTACTATCTTATTGCTATGGCGATTTATTTTATTTTTGCCTATCTTTTATCTATAATTGGCCGTAAAGGTACATGGCTTAAACGAGTGGTACAAGGTCACCCGAGTATGATTATTTATGAAGGAAAACTTAACTATATGGAAATTAAAAAATGCAAGGTAGACATAAATGACATACTTGCCATGCTTAGAAGTCAAGGCTACTTTGATATAGACGACGTGGCTTTCGCAGTACTTGAAACAAGTGGCGAGCTTTCTGTTATGCCAAAAGGCAACAAACGCCCTGTTGTAATAGAAGACTTAAATAAAGAAAACCCGCCTTCACAGATTACAAATTATCTAATCGCAGACGGCAATATTTCTTACTCTGGTCTTAACGAAATAAACAAAGATAAAGAGTGGCTTTTTAAAAGACTTAAGATAAAAAGCAAGAAAGACTTAAAACAAATCTTTCTTTGCTCTTACGACCCTAATACCGATAAGTTTACCCTTCATAAAAAATAGTCTACTGCTGAAATATTTTTACGACTAGCACTGTCATATCGTCAACTGCGTACCCATTATTATTTGCAAGTGCTTTTTCAAGAAGTGCGTTAGCAAACTCTTGTGGGTTTGCATTTTTTATTGTCATTATATAGTCCTGCATTTCTCCATCGCTTCCAAATGCGTCACTTACGCCGTCACTGCAAATTACAATAAAATCTTTTTCGCCTACAACCACTTTTTTAGTTAAAGCATTTGCGTTTTGAAGTACACCTACTGGCAGTGCCCCTCCTTCAATTATTTTACATTCTTCACTGCTTCTTATATATGAAGACGGAGAACCCATTTTTACAAAGTCGGCAAGACCACTTCTTAAGTCAACAACACATATGTCAAGTGTCGAAAATATTTCATCTTTCTCAAGGTTTAATAGTTTATTTACACTTGAAAGTATTATTTCATTATCGAAACCTGCTTTATAGAAATTTTCGATTAGTCCGATAGCGGTTTCGCTCTTTTCGCTGGCTTTATCACCTGAGCCCATACCATCGCATACCGCAAACATAAATTTATCGCCGTCTAGCCTTAGTACTGAATGGCTATCGCCAGACACAGTACTTCCCGACTTGTTTTGATTTGCAAGTCCAAATACGCAGTCATACCTTGACGCAGTTTTTAAGTTTATTGTTTTAAGTCCTGCTTTGGAAGACGGATATACTTCATACGGCATCATTTTATTTCCGCACACCTTGCTTACCACTTGTTGAAGTTTCATTCTGTCTACATCTTCTTCACGTACCACTAACGACGCCATCATAGTGCGGGCATCTTTTTCATAGACAACAGCGTCAGTACAAATGATGTTGTTATACGCAAGTTCATCAATGATTTTGTTCTCTCTTACACTATCAAAGGAAACAAGTAAGTCAACTTCTTTTGCAAGCCCCTTCATAATGTTTGAAATTCCGCCAAGCTGCTCCGCAATAAGCATTTTACTTGTATCAACATTGCCTACTAACGATGAGTAATTTTTATATTGACTTGTAAGCGTATTTATTTCTCCTATAAGCGCGTTTGTTTTTCCGCACCTAGATGTAAGATAGCTTGGTATGTCTAAAAGTGTAATTCTGCCCTTTTCTAGGGATATTTGTATTAACTCTTCAAACATATTTTTTGTATCTAAACTGAAGGTGCGATGACAATGTTTATACTCAGGACAACCCTTACAAATCTGCCCACGCACTTCCTCAAACAGCATGGTTTTAACTTCTTCTTCACTGAGTGACTGTTTAATAAGTTTTTTAAATACACTATCCATATCGCAAAATACTTCACTAAGATTTGTAAGTCGTCTTGAAAGCACCTCACGGTTTCTATTAACAATATTTTTCATGGCTAGTCGCTCTGTATTTGAAGACAATAGTACGGAGATTTGGTCATACCACTTTGTAGGAAGAACAACAAATACTAAAGAGCCAATTACCACCGGCAAGATTTCAAGCCATGTGTATGAATAATATAATGTGAAATAATAGCCACATAAAAGTTCGCTAAGCACTAGGGCAACCGCTGGAAAAATTCTGTTACGTGAGCGTAGTGCGGTAATTGCTAATGCCCATATTACCATTGGTGCTAGATACACTGCATTATTTGTGCCGAGCATTGTGCCTAAACCTAAAACCCCTGCAAGAAGGCTCGCATTGTAACCTTTTGTTGTATAGGAAACACAAAGTAGCAAGAATGGTATTACAAGCTTTAAAAAGGAAAAACCAACTAATGTAAACCCTGCAAGACCATCACTGAAAACGGCAAAGATAAGCGCACCACAAATAAGCTCACTGCTTGTTAGTTTATACGCAAAGCCACGAATAATTAGTGGTTCAAAAATATGTACACAGCCTGCCATGAAGGCAAGTCCCACTATCACATGAACAAGAATTAATATCCAATGCGTGCCACCTATACCGTTAAAAACTATGGTTGCGGTTTGGCTTAAAAGTGCGTAGATATATATTTCCCATTTAAACATATTTCTTTTGCAAAGCACATGAATATAGTATGGAAGGGCACAAACAAATACCGTCACTAAAGACCCGATAATATGCTCGAAGGACTGGCTATATGCAATACTTGCGATAAAGTATGCCGGACAAACCAGCCACACCTTTTGATTTGCCCATACAAGAGCAAACATCATTCCAAAAGCAAACGGCATTACCGCGCCTTTTATACTTGCAAACTGTAAGACAAAGAATAAGCCCACAAATAGCAGGAACATTAACGCATATTGAAGTTTTTTGTTAGATTTGAAAATATTTTCCATATAGCAATTATACCTTTTTGCCACTACTTAGCCGGAACAAAAAACTGTTTGTTTTTGGGCTTTCTTGTCACAAAATGACAATTAAAAAATTCGCCTTAGCGAACTTCGTTTAAATATTTTTCAATTATCTTTATCGTTTTATCCATATCAATATTTTCAATAATTAGGTCGTAATCGTTTTTACGCTTGCGTTCCATATCAGCGCGAGATAATCTCACCTTTGCACGCTCCTCACTTTCCCCGCGATTTAAAAGCCTTGTATAAAGTATATCATCGGGAGCTTCTAAGAAAATAGAAACAGCCTTTGCCCTGCCCTTAAATTGGTTTCTAATTTTAGCGTTTCCATTAACATCAATATCCTTGATATAGTCATTTTCCTTATCGCTAATTATCATATTTAAGTCTTTATCGAGTGTACCATAATAATCACCATGCACATTTTCAGTTTCAAAAAATTCTTTGTTTTCCTTTCTTTTCAAAAACTCTTCTTTTGAAAGATAGATATAGTTGTTCTCTCCTTCCCGTCTTTGCCTTGTGGTTGCCGA
>CANBAX010000002.1 GCA_947366645.1 uncultured Clostridia bacterium | reverse complement strand
TTTTTTCTTTATTGCTGTCTACTTTTGTGATACACTTAAGTAATATAAGTGTAAATTTTTATATGAACGCAATATACAATTTTCTTATTCTACTTGGCTCTATTGCAATAAGTTATGAGATTTTATGGGCAATTTCAGTGACAAAGCAGAAATGGCTTAAAGATTTTGTTGTTCTTACATCATTTTTGGTGGCAATAAAGCCTAGTATTACACAAGAGGAAATTTTGCGTACCACACTTATCGAAAACACAACATTTAAAGGAATGGAAGAAGTGGAAGAAGATAAAATTCCAATGTCAGCATTGCTTGGCGAGATACAAACCCGCTTGGTTTATGCTGAGCGGTATGAAAAAAGCGATGTGGACTGGATAATTGCCACCGTGCTAAATAAAAATAGGACAGAGATAAAACTAATTCGCTCAGTTACGCCAAAGGAGTATCGCGAAATTATGCGTGCAACCGAGCGTAGGGCAAAGGGCGAGCCTCTTTCCAGCATTTTTGGTTTCGTAGATTTTTATGGCATAAGGATAGATATAAATAAGAAGGTGCTTTCTCCACGTATGGAAACCGAACTTTTGGTGGAAGAGGTTATAAAACAGGCTAAAAATTTTAAAAAACCCGAAATCTGTGATTTATGCACGGGTAGCGGTGCGATAGCGATAGCTCTTGCAAAGAATATTGATGGCAGAGTTTGCGGAATAGATATTTCAAAGTCCGCCTTGCAGGTTGCAGAGGGAAATGTGAAAAAGCAAGAGGTTAAGGTGGAACTAATTGAGTCAAACCTTTTTGAGGGCTTGAAAAAGAATAGAAAGTTTGATATTATCGTATCAAACCCGCCATATATACCCTCAAAAGATATAGAAAAACTGTCTGTTGAGGTAAGAAAATACGACCCGCGTCTTGCACTTGACGGCGGCGAGGACGGACTTGATTTTTATAGAAAGATAATTCTATCAAGTGTATCAAGGCTTAATAGGCAGGGTTATTTGTACTTTGAAGTAGGCAAAGGTCAGGCAGAAAGGGTGAGAAAACTAATGAAGGAAAGCGGATTTATTGACACGAAAGTGATAAAAGACTATAATGGAATAGAAAGGATAGTTTATGGAAAGATTGGCTAATGATTTATTAATAAAAACACAAAAAGCAAAAGATAGATTTGTTTTTTTGACAGAGGAAATTTCAAGACCAGAGGTAATTGCGGATAATAAAGAGTGGAAGAAGCTGGTTAAAGAAAGGTCTATGCTTGAAGAAATTGCTACGGCACATGACGAACTTGAAAAATTGGTACTTGACCACGAAGCTTGTCAAAAGGACTACGATAATGAAACAAATGCGGAATTACGCGATATGTTTTATGAAGAAATCGGCTCTCTTAGAGAGAAAATCGAGGCAAAGGCAGAGGAAGTAAAGATACTACTTCTTCCTAAAGACGAGAATGACGATAATAATGTAATAATTGAAATTAGGTCGGCGGCGGGCGGAGAGGAATCCGCACTCTTTGCAAGCGTGCTTATGAGAATGTATCAGTACTATGCTGAAAGTAAACGCTGGAAGACGGAGATTATGGACCTAAATGAAACTGAACTAGGTGGAATTAAAGAGGTCACGTTTATGGTGAAGGGGAAGGGGGCATATTCAAGGCTTAAATTTGAAAGCGGTGTACATAGGGTGCAACGGGTACCCGAAACCGAGTCGCAAGGGCGTATACATACCTCAACTGCCACCGTAGCAGTCTTACCCGAGATAGAAGATGTCGATGTAGAGATAGACGATAAGGACTTGCAAATTGACACCTATCGTGCTTCTGGTGCTGGTGGTCAACATATTAATAAAACTGAGTCAGCTATAAGAATCACACACCTTCCAACAGGCATTGTTGTCAACTGTCAAGATGAGCGAAGCCAGATAAAAAATAAAGAAAGGGCGATGTCGATTTTAAGGTCAAAACTATATGAATTATATAAATCACAACGCGATAATGAATATAAAGAGAATAGAAAGAGTCAGGTGGGTACCGGCGACCGTAGCGAGCGGGTGCGTACATATAATTATCCACAAGGGCGTGTGACTGACCACCGTGTAAATGTCACTTCATATAATATAGAAGGTGTTTTAAACGGGGATATCGAGCAATTTATTGAAGCACTCATTGTGAAAGACAGGGCAGAAAAACTTGCTAACGCATAAAAAAAGACGATAATTCGTCTTTTTATTTTGCAACAATATTTAATGTAAATTTTGCGGAAATTTCAGGATATACGCGGGCAATTATGGTGTAAGAGCCAACTGTTTTTAATGACTCTTTAAGTTCTATCTTGCGTTTGTCAAGATTAAAACCTTGCGCATTCAATGCCTCAGCAATTTCTTTTGCGGTTATGGAGCCAAAAGTCTTGCCATTATCGCCACATTTAATTTCAAGATTTACCACTTTGCCTTCAATTTGTTTTGCAAGAGTAACTGCCTCTTGACGTTCAACTTCCTTGTGATATGCCGTAGCATTTTTCTTAAATTCATTTTCCGCTATCGCAGATTTATTTGCCTCTTTGGCAAGCCCCTGCCTTAAAAGGAAATTTCTTGCAAACCCGTCAGCGACTTCCTTGATTTCACCTTTTTTACCAGTACCTTTCACATCTTTAAGTAATACAACTTTCATTCTTCACCTCTATTACAAGTTTACTTTATCTGTGATTAAAATGTCAAATGAATGTCAATAATTAAAGCAGGAGAAATTATGGATATTAGATGTAGAAAAACGCTATGTAGATATAACGATAGATATACTTGTAAAGCAAAAGGAATAAAGGTGACAAATAAGGCAACCTGTCGCACCTATGAAAAAGGCGACAAGGCGGAAGTGGACACTACAAAGCATTTGTTTGAAAAAACACCTGAATATGCACCTCAAAGGGATAGTAAAACCCTTGAAATACTTTGTCACGCCGACTGCCTGTTTAATAAAGACGGTAAATGCGTATCAAACGGAATAACAGTCAACTCAATTACTGAAAAACCCTTTTGCGTAAGCTATCTACAAAAATAAGTTGGCAAAAACTTGCTTTGCTTTATTAAATAATGTATACTATACACAAGAGGAAACAATGGTACGAAAATCAAAGAAAAATAATCTTGTTGTACAAGAGCCTCAGGAAGAACTTTTATGTAAGGTTTGGAATAAGGACAAAATATTAACCAGTAAAAACGAGATAGATTATTATAAAATACAAATAAACCAAGTTTTGATTAAAAACAAACTTGTAGGCTTTGTTACCGACGAAGGTAACTACACTTTTGAAGATGAAATACGACGTGACCTCGTCAGAATGAAGAAAGAAGTTGTGGATAGTACTTATGATATCTATACAGCACTCAGCGTGTATATGGGCAAAGCCTTTAATTTTTCGGTGGTAGTAGACTATAAAAATAACGACCTTGTTGAGGCCACACTATATTTAAACGAAACTGTAGAAGGCTATGAGCCAGTAAAATCACTACATACCTTTGTTGCCAAAATATTGCTTCCGTATGACGATAAACTCAAAGAAAACATTTATATTAATTTTAATTTAGTGGATTCTATTCAAAAGATAGATGACTTGCTTGTGCCAAATCTTGCAGTAAAAATGCAGACGATGATAGATGAGCAACTTATCTTCGACCAAGTAACCGACCTTGGGGCACAAATATATGTAATGCGTACCTTGAAAATGCTTTCAAAAGCGGGTAAGCAAGGGCAAGAAATAGCAAATGAATTCAAAAAACAGGCTGAAAAAATAAAAACTGAAACTTCAACTGAAAAACAAACGCATATTAATGTGCTTCTACAAAAAGCACTTGATAAGGTCATAGATGAAAAAGGTGGGTTTGAGGCTCTACCCATAGAAAGTGAAGAAAAATATAGACCGATGAAAGAATATGTAGAGTCCATGCAAAAAGCCGAAATGCTGAAATCAGGAGTAGAGGTTAAGGGTAAAAAGACGGAGGCTAAAACAGAAAAATCCGCTTCTTCAACTTCAAAACCTGTAGCGAAAAAGGCGGCACCTACAAAAAAAGCCGCGACAAAAAAGAGTGGCGGAGGAAAAGACAAGGGCAGCAAAAAAGGTAAAGGCACTAAGAAAGACAAAGGAGATACAAAAAAGCCAACCACCGGTCAATACGGCGCATCAGTTGTCACCACAGTAAAACATGAAGATAAACCGAAAGAAGAAAAACCTGCAAAAGTAAAACAAACCCCACCAAAGGAAATAACGGATAAATCCAATAATTCTAATCAGCAGGGTGAAGATGAGGCAGATGACGAAGAAATTACAAGTTATATTGCGGAAAAAAATGAAGAAAAGCGAGCTGTAATTGTTGGCGAAAGACAACCTCTTGAAGCAGAAACCCTTGATGATGCTGAGGCAGAAAAAATAGTTGATATTCAAGAATTAGAAAGTGAATAAAAAATCCCCAATACTTGGGGATTTTTTTATACGCTTTCAGTTTCGCGTCTAAGGCCAGATTCTTTTTCAATAGTAGTTATAAATTCATCAAATTCTCTTCTTGCGTTCTCTTCATCTAATGTTCCATCAGCCAATTTTGCAAATAGTTTTTCAAAAGCAAAGTAATTTCTATTGTCGTCTTTGATATAATATGATTTAAAAGTAATCCACATATTGCTATCGTTTGGATTTGGAGAAATTGTCGACATTTTGTCTGCAACATAACTTGCTATATAGTTTATAATGTCGGAATTTTTATATTTTTTCCAATTTCTTTGTATTGTAGTAAGGTTTCTTCTCATTGAGGTAGATATGCCACCATCAGTCCAAGCTGACAAATATTTTTTATCATCAAAGAAATTTCTTACAGCAACAAGTCCAGATTCAGTGGGGCTGCCATTATCAGTATGAATTACAGTTAAATATGATAAAGCATTCATATCATTTCTACGCTGTTCATAAGAACGAGAGTTTTTGCCTATCGATGCGTCATATATCAAAAATTCATTCTTCTTTTCCATTAGTATACTCCTCTTATTGGCTATATGATAGCATAAAAAAAAGCAAATGTAAATACCTTTTTTAAAAATTTTTTATATTTCTATTTTTCCCTGTTAGTATAAAAAAATGCTATATTCGCACTCTAATCTTATGAAAAATGGTGTGGGAAGGGGTGCAATAGTACTTATTGTCAGCGGATTTATCTGCAAACTTTTTGGTGCCATGTTTCGTCTTCCTCTTACTAATATAATAGGAATTGACGGAATTGGTGCATTTCAAATGGTTATGTCGCTTTATTCTCTCATGCTTGTGCTTACTACGGGCGGGGTGACTACTACGCTGTCAAAACTTGTTTCGCAGTCGCGTGCAAGGGGAGAAAGCGGCAAAATACGTGGCTATTTAAGAATCTCACTTTACTTTTCAGTGGGGCTAAGCTTAATTATTGGTGGAGCCTTTTTTATCTTTGCCCGCAGTATTGCCTCGGTGCAGGGAATTGGTGGCAATTATATTTCGTATAGGCTTATTCTTCCTCTTTTAATTTTAGGTTCGTTAATAGGCTGTATGAGAGGCATCATTCAAGGTTATGAAAATATGACGCCTACCGCAATAAGCCAGATTCTAGAGCAGATTATTAAATTCGCTTTCGGTCTGTTATTTGCAATGCTTCTTGGTAAAGGCGGACGGGGAGTGTTTGGTGCCTTTATTGGTATAACGCTTAGTGAAATGCTTGCGGGTGGCTACCTAATTTTATATATGCTTACAAAAATGAAATTACCAAATTATGATTTTTCCTTTGTTATAAAACCATTTTTTAATGCGGTGGTTCCACTTTCACTTGCGGGTGGCGTTTTACCACTAACACACGCGGTAGACTCACTTGTAATTGTTGGCAGACTTGCTATTGCGGGTATTGGCGCCGAGGTGGCGACAGCCCTCTATGGTCTGCAAACAGGGGTGGTTGGCGCGATATTAAATTTCCCGATTATTATTTCTCTTTCTGTGGCCATGGCATTACTACCTAAAATATCTTTTTTGTCTGGGAAAGGAGATTTGGAAGGACAAAAAAAGGTTATATCAACTTCGTTTTCGCTTTTGTGGCTTTTTCTATTGCCGCTTGTGTTTGGTCTTATGTCAATTTCTTCCTTGCTTTATCCTGTCATATATCCTTCAGCAATTAAAGGTTATCTAACGCAGGCAGTTAATCTTACAATGGTGGGCGGGGTAAGCATTATATTAGCCGCAATTATGCAATTTTTGCTATCAATTTTGCAGGCTAAAGGTTACTATACCTATTCATTTTTAATTACTTTAATTGGGGGAATTGTAAAAATACTTATTGTAATTTTTACAGCGTCCTTGCCACAGATAAACATCTTTGCACTGCCTCTTTCAAATATTGCTTTGGCACTTATTGTATCCATACTTTGTTTGGTTAAACTTGGCTCTCTTGTTAAAGTCGGAGCTTTCGAGTTTTTTACACCGCTACTTGCCTCTTTAGTGATGTTTATGGTTGTTTGGATTTTTATTCGTGCCTTAGAGTTTTCAAATCTGATTATGCTTTTACTTTCAGTCATCTTAGGAGGAATAACATATATTTTGTTATGTCTTCCGATAATAAAAAGTTTAATAACCCTGTATCTTGGCAAGCATTTTAAAAGGGAGGGGAAAAATGAATAAATCCGAGCTTGTTGAACTTGTTTCAAGAAAAACCAAACTTTCAAAGGTGAAATGTGAGAAGGTTTTAGCTGAGTTTAGGAATACTATTATTGAAGTATTAAAAAAAGGCGAAGAGGTGTCTTTAAGAAACTTTGGTAAATTCAAGGTGGTAGAAACGAAAGCTAGAAGATGCGTAAACCCTATTACAAAGCGGGTGTATATGTCACGCCCTAAAAAAGTGACTACCTTCAAAAGTTTTGAAAGTTTTAAACTTGCGGTAAAATAGTTTATTTTTTACTTCAAATTTGATAAAATAAACCTATGAAGATAGGAGATTTAGATTTTCACGAAGCACTATGCCTTGCACCTATGGCGGGGGTTAGTGATATTGGTTTAAGACAGCTTGCTAGTGAAGAAGGTGCGGACGCGACTTGGAGCGAAATGCTTTCAGCCCGTGCCATGCTTCATAATCCAAAAAAAACGGAATTGATGACCTTGACAAGCGAGGCGGAAAAGGTTAAAGTGGGGCAAATCTTTGGGCATGAACCAGTAGTTATGGCAAGGGCAGTGAATAATCCTCTTTTAAGTCATTACGATGTTATTGATATCAATATGGGTTGTCCCGCTCCAAAAATAGTTAGAAATGGCGAGGGAAGTGCACTTATGCGTGATTTGCCTCTTGCGGGCGAGATAATTAGGGCGTGCGTAAGGGCGTCGTCAAGACCGGTGTCGGTAAAGTTTAGACTGGGTTATGACAGAGATATCAGCCGAGAGTTTGGCAGAATGTGTGAGGACGCGGGTGCAAGTTTTATCACACTTCATGCAAGAACCACCGAGCAGGGTTATAGCGGAAGGGCGGACTTAGAGGCAATAGCAAGGCTTAAAGCAAGTGTAAGTATACCTGTGATAGGCAATGGCGATGTCGTAGATATTGAAAGCTATCACAACATGAAAAACACCGGAGTCAATGGTGTTATGATAGGGCGTGGTGTGCAAGGCAAGCCATGGATTTTTAATATTCTTAAAGGCGGCGAAAAACCTAAAGATATTTACGCTGTGGTAGAAAAACATGTAAATATCTTGCGCCAGCACTATAACGAAGAATTTTTGGTATTGTATATGCGAAAGCATTTCCTGTGGTATATCTGTGATATTCCTTACGCAAGCGAGATGCGGCTGAAAATTGCGACAAGTCCAAGCATAGATGACAGTTTAAAAATCTTGAAAGATATATTAAAATAGTTTTGTGATTTTTATTAAATATAGTATTCTTAACTTAAGGAGATATAATGAAAAGAACGGTAAAGGATTTGGTAAATCTTAAAGGTAAGGTGGTGCTACTACGAGTGGATTTCAATGTCCCAGTAGACAAAAATGGTAAAATTTTGGACCTAAATCGGGTTAACGCAGCCATACCTACTATTAAGTATTTGATAGAACAGGGTGCGAAAATAGTCATCATGTCGCATATGGGTAGGCCGGAAGGATATGAAATAAGATTATCAATGTGGCCGATATCTTTGATACTTATGCAAAAACTTAACACCAAAGTATATTTCAGTAATAAAGCGGTGGGTGTGGAAGTTAAGGAAAGGCTGCACTCAATGAATAATGGAGAGGTGCTTTTACTTGAAAATGTAAGATTTTATGAAGGCGAAACCAAATGTGATATGAAGTTTGCCCGTGACCTTGCGTCTATCGGCGATATTTTTGTCAACGATGCTTTCGGTTGCTCTCATAGAAAGCACGCAACTACATATGGAATAGCCCGCCTTATGCCAAACGCTATAGGCTTACTTATGGAGAAAGAGGTTAATGTTCTTACTCAAGCTATGGAAAATCCTAAGAGGCCATTTGTGGCAGTTATCGGCGGGGCAAAAGTGCCATATAAAATTAAGATATTAAGACGTTTTATCGACCAGGCTGATACAATTTTAATCGGCGGGGCAATGGCGTATACCTTCCTTGTTGCAACCGGAACAGCGGTAGGAGAATCTATAACATACCATGATAGTGTTGATGTCGCACGTGAGGTGCTTAATTATGCGGCACAAAAGGGAAAAAAGGTGCTTCTTCCTATCGACCATATTGCGATAAGAAAAGGCTCTACAAAAAAGTTTGTGACCGATAACCTTATTGAAGATATGATAGGAATGGATATCGGGCCAAAGACGGTAAAACTATTCAGTGAAGAGATAGCAAAGGCAGGACAAATAGTTTGGAATGGCCCACTTGGTAAGTATGAAGATGAGGATTTTAGAGAGGGGACTAATAAAATTGCCAAAGCTATAAGTTTAAGTAAGGCTTATTCAGTGGTTGGCGGCGGCGATAGCGTAAGTGCCGTCAAAGCAAGTAAAAATGCTAGCGGAGTAAACTTCCTTTCCACTGGTGGCGGAGCAACTTTAAAATTTATTGAAGACGGGTCCCTGCCTTGTCTAGAGGTTATTCAGGAGAAGATAAGATGAAAAAGATAGTTGCAAATATAAAAATGAATCAAACGCCATCACGGTCAAAGGACTATTTGGTAAACATGATTTCAAGGTTTGATAATGACAAAAATGTTGAACTTACATTGTGCCTTCCATACACCTCTTTGTATTTAGGTAAGCTTTTATTAAAGGATACTAATATAAAACTTGGCGCACAAAATCTTAATGAAGAGGAGAGTGGAAGCTTTACCGGTGAAATCAGCGGAGCGATGCTCAAAGAAAGCGGTGTTGATACGGTAATAGTGGGGCATAGCGAAAGACGGGTTAAATTTAAAGAAAATAATAAACAGATTAATAAAAAAATCAAAGTCGCATTGAAGAATGGGCTTGGTGTAATACTTTGCGTAGGGGAATCTCTTGCAGAGAAAAACACTTTAAAAACATTAGAAACTTTGAAAATGCAGATAGAAGAGGCTTTAAAAGGGCTTTATGAAAATGAACTTGAACGGGTAACCATTTCCTACGAGCCTATTTGGGCTATAGGCACCGGTAAAAATGCCGCAATAAGGGAAATTGAATATGGTGTGAAAGCAATAAGAAAGGTCATTGAGGACGATTTTTCTGCCAAGGCGGCGAAAAGTGTATGCGTACTTTACGGCGGGAGTGTAAATAATAAGAACATTCATAGTATCACTCATGCAAAGGGCGTCAATGGTGCGCTTATCGGCGGAGCAAGCTTAGAGGAAGGCGGATTTTTAAATTTAATAAGCCTTGTTTAATTTGTTTGCAATTTAAAGGATAAAAGTGTAATATAAAGATATGGAACATTTAGCATTATATAGAAAGTATAGACCAAAGACCTTTGAGGAGGTTATAGGACAGGAGCATATTACCAAAGCCCTTGCAAATCAAATTGCAAGTGGCAATTTGTCGCACGCCTATCTCTTTACAGGCTCTCGTGGAATCGGAAAGACCAGTGTTGCAAGGATTCTTGCCAAGGCGGTAAATTGTGAAAGTAGTGGTAATGGCTCACCATGTGGACAATGTGAAACCTGCAAAAGGCTGGAAGGCGAAAATGATATCAATGTAATTGAAATAGATGCTGCTTCTAATAATAGGGTAGATGACATTCGTGAAATCCGTGAGAAAGTAAAATTTCTTCCAGTAGGAGCGAAGTATAAGGTTTATATCATTGACGAAGTACATATGCTTACAGACAGTGCTTTCAATGCACTTTTAAAGACGCTGGAAGAGCCACCAAAACATATCATTTTCATTTTGGCAACCACTGAGGTACATAAACTTCCAGCCACAATACTCTCAAGATGTGTGAGATTTGATTTCAGGCTTGTTAGTGTCGAGCTTCTTACAAAACTACTTCGTAATATTTTGGATAGTGAAAACATCAGTTATGATGATGAAGCACTTAAACTTATCGCAGCAAGTGGTGAGGGCAGTGTGAGAGATACACTATCTATTGCAGATTCAATTTGTGCGTATAGTGGCGGAAAGGTGACTAAAGAGGACGCACTTAAGGTATTGGGTACTACGGATTATGAAAATTTATTAAAATTTTACGATTACGCTTTCAATAAAGAAATAGGTCAGTTGCTTGAATTTATTGATGAGCTTGATAAAACTGGCAAAAATATGTCGGTGTTTGTAAAAGATTTGTCAAAACACGCTAGGAATTTACTTATTTGTGCGACTTGTGATGACCCAAATAAACTTTTAAATCTTCCGCAAGAGGTGCTTGAAAGATTTATCGCTCAAGCAAAAGCGGTAGATGAAAAGAAACTCATTTCCTTTATGCAAATCTTTGCAGGTGCGGAGAATGAACTAAGGTATACACTTTCACCAAGACTGCTACTGGAAACACTTTCACTTTCAGCAATGATGGGACTAAGCAGCGAAGATGTAAAAAAAAACTAAAATTGATGGCGGTCAAGGGTAATATAACTCCTAAAACAGTGTGGGGCAAGATAGTGCTATTTTTAAAAGAGCATCGTCAGGTTGCACTCCATGTTGCTTGTGGAGATATCACAGATGTTTCTATTGAAGAGGGTAAACTTGTAGTAAAACTCAAAGACCAAGCAATATACAACCTTTTAACAGATGGACGTAGAGAAATTGAAAACGCAATAAGGTGGCAGGGTATAGACTTATCTTTAAAGATAGAATATGTGCCACTAGAAAAAAGTGGTCAGGAAAAAGATATTGAAAAACTAAATAAACTATTAGGCGATTATTTGATTATAAAATAAATAGGAGGTAAATATGGCATACGGAAACTTTGGAGGCTTTGGCGGAGGTAATATGCAGTCACTTATGCGTCAGGCACAAAAAATGCAGGAGGATATGCAAAGAACAAGACGCGAGATAGACGAAACCGAGTTTACAGCCCGTAGTGGTGGCGGAATGGTTGAGGTTGTAATGCTTGGCAATAAAACCTTAAAAGCTGTAAAAATTAAACAAGAGGTAGTTGACCCGGACGATGTTGAAATGCTTGAAGACCTTATCGTTTCAGCCTTCAATGACGCGATAAGTCAAATAGAGCGGGTGGAGAAAGAAAAACTACCTTCACTAGGAATGTAATATGCAAAACGAAACTATTGAAAAATTAATTGAACAGTTTAGGACTCTGCCAAGTGTTGGGTATAAAACCGCACAGCGTTATGCTTACTCGATTATAGAGGGAAGTAAAACGCGGGCAGAGAATTTTTCTAATGCGATTATTGAGGCAAAGAATAAAATAGGCTTTTGTAAAGAATGCGGAAACTTCACTGATAGAGAGGTTTGCGACATTTGTAGTAAACGCAATAGAAAGATAATCTGTGTTGTTAAAGAGCCTAAAGATGTGGTGTCTATGGAAAAAGTTAAGGACTATGAAGGGGTATATCATGTGCTTTTTGGTACAATAAGCCCACTTGAAAATAAAGGTCCAGACGATATTCGTATTCGCGAACTACTTGAAAGAATAAAAAATGACGGTGTGGAAGAGGTTATAATGGCGACAAACCCAGATGTCGAGGGTGATGCAACTGCAATGTATATTGCAAGGCTTCTTAATCCACTTGGCGTTAAAGTTACAAGGCTTGCCCAAGGTGTGTCCATGGGCAGCGACCTTGAATATGCCGATGAAGTAACCCTCTCTAGAGCAATGGAAGAGCGGAGGCTTATGAAATGATAAAGAAAGAAATAGAGCAATTATTAAATAAAGCGGGAAAAAAAATAGGAATTGAAGATGCTGATTTTAAGGTGTCTTTTTCTTCCTTGCCAGAAGTGTGCGATTTTCAATGTAACGGCTGTTTCGCGCTTGCAAAAAAGGTGGGGAAAAATCCATTTGCCCTTGCCGAGGAACTTGTTGCAAATATATATAAAACAGCGGATTTTGAGTTTTTTGTAATGAAAGCATTTGTAAACATCAAACTTACAGATAAAAAACTTTCTACCCTTGCAAATGAGTACTTTGTGGACAAGCGAGGCGGACTATTAAAACACAATATATCTCAGTTTATTATACTTGATTATGGCGGGGCAAATGTTGCAAAAGCACTCCATGTAGGACATTTAAGGCCAGCAATTATCGGAGAAAGCCTTAAAAGACTATATAAACTTATGGGCGATGAGGTAATAAGTGATGTTCACCTTGGCGACTGGGGGCTTCAAATGGGGCTTACCGAACTTCAACTTTATGAAGATGGGAAACTTGACGGCTATTTCGGCAAAGGTAAGAATAAAAAACTTACCCTTGATGATTTAAACGAAGCCTACCCAAAAGCAAGTGCTAGAAAGGGGCAGGAAGAAGACTTTAGGTTGAAGGCGGAAGATTGGACACTTAAAATTCAGCGTAAAGAAAGCCCATATTATGAAATTTATCAAGTGATACGTGAGCTTTCAGTAAAAGAGATAGAAATAAACTATTCAAAACTTGGCGCGCATTTTGACCTCTGGTATGGCGAAAGCACTGCAGATGAGTATTGCGACGAAACGATAAGTCTCCTTGATAAAAAGGGATTATTAAAAACCAGTGAAGGTGCAAAGGTGGTTGAGGTGGCAAACGAAAACGATAATGCACCTATGCCACCATGTCTAATTCAAAAATCAAATGGTGCTTCACTTTATGCAACCACTGACATAGCCACAATTCTTATGCGAAACAAAATGTATAAAGGTGTTGACCGTATTGAGTATGTAACAGACGGTCGTCAAAAACTCCATTTTAATCAGGTGTTTAGGGTTTGCAAAATGAGTGGTATTTCATCTGAAGGGCAACAACTTGTACATATTGTAAATGGCACCATGAACGGAAAGGACGGCAAGCCTTTCAAAACGCGAAGTGGTGATACAATAAAACTTGAAGATATTATATCTATGCTATCAACTAAAGCGGGAGAAAAACTTAAAGCCAATGGCGTCGAAGGTGGACAGGATATGGCACTAAAAATTGGGGTAGGTGCTATGAAATTTGGTGACCTTATAAATAATGTGTCAAAAGATTACGTGTTCGACCTTGATAAATTTCTTGCGTTTGAGGGTAAAACAGGTCCATATATTCAATATACAGTAGTGCGTATAAATTCAATATTGAATAAAGTTCAAACTCCTGCTGGTAAGATTAACATTTTGACGGAAGAAGAGCGTGATATAATGCGAGCCATTATGAAACTTAACTCTTCTTATGAAGTTGCGTATCAAGAGAAATCTTTGAATGGACTTTGCTCCGCGCTTTACGACCTTTCAGCGTCTTTTTCAGGTTTTTATAATAACTATAATGTCGTCAATGAAAAAGATGAAGAGAAAAAGGCGGGTTGGGTTGCATTACTCACATTAGTTAAGAAGAAACTAATGCAGGCACTTGATGTTCTTGCGATAGAAGTACCAGATAAAATGTAGCAGCCAGCCGATAAGCGTCGCTATGCTTTCTTTTGCCTAGTTTGCCTGTTATTTAGCTATAAAATTATACATAAAAATAAATAAAAAATTTTCAAAAAAAGTATTTACAAATGATAAAAAGTATGCTATCATATAGCCATAATAAACGGAGGTAAATCATGATACTTAAAGTTAATACTAGTGACAAGAATAGTTATATAAACCCCAACGCTTTACTTACAATAGCAAATCAAGGGAATTTAAATTTTAAATCAAAGCAAACACATATCGCTGGAAAGCAAAAAGAAATAGAAATGCAATAAAAAGCCTTTAAAAAGGCTTTTTTCTTTGTAATTTTTCGGTAAAATATTTTGAAAAAACAATTTAATGTGTTATTATTTAATTAAATATAGGAGTAAAAATGCAAAGAGTTGTCTATCCAGCCATATTTTATAAAGATGAAGATGTATATCGCGTGCTTTTTCCAGATATAGAACTCACCACTGACGGCACGATAATTGAAGAGGCTTTTTTGTATGCTAAGGAGTTTTTAAGACAGTATTTTATACAGGTGTTAAAATATGACCTTGATTATAATACGCCTACCGATTTTTTACAAGTAAAGTCTACTTGTAAAAAAGACGATTCTGTAATGCTAATCGAAGCCACAATACAAGATAAAGATATTAAGTAAACTGACAAAAAATATTAATATAATCCTTTTAAAACTGTTGACAAAGGTACACAATTATGTTAGAATATGACTAACACTTCATCGCGGGGTGTTAGTTTTTTGTAGGAGAATAAAAATGGCAGCACCAAAACGCAAATATGTAACTCTTGCTTGCACAGAGTGCCAAGAGAGAAACTATGCAACATCAAAGAATTCCGCATCAAATCCAGAGAGAATTGAAATCAAGAAATTTTGCTCTCGTTGTGGAAAACGCACTGTTCATAAAGAAACAAAGTAACTAGGGGGAACTATGTCTAAAAAGCAAAAATTAGTTACCGAAGAAGTAAAACTTGCAACAGAGAATACGACACCTGATTCTACACAAAAAGTTGAGTCCACAAAAGATGCGAAAGTAAACGCAAAAGTGGAAAAAAAGGCGGACAAGAATAAGGCTAAGAAGAAAGAAAAGAAAAATGTAGTCGCTAAAAAGACTAAGGAAACAGTTTCTGAACTTAAAAAAGTCACTTGGACAACCTTTCCAACTGTAGTAAAAAGAACAGGCGTAGTACTTGCGGTTGTAATTATTTTTGCAGTCGTACTTTTTGGAATTGACCTCTTGTTAGGCCTTGCTTCAAGTGCACTTATGGGCAAGCCTTTCAATCCATTTGGCTAAAATAATAAAAGGATAAGAAATATGGAAGATAAGAATCTTGAAAAAGTAAAAAAAGATGATGTCATCACTGTGCCAAAAGAATCATCAAGTGACCTTGCACAAAAACTTGAAGCAAAATGGTATGTACTTCACACCTTTTCTGGCTATGAGAATGTGGCAAAGGAAAATCTTGAAACAGTGGTAGATAAGTTTAATCTTGGCGATAGAATTTTCGATATCATCATACCTATGGAAGATGTTGTTGAAGAGAAGAACGGCAAGAAAAAACTTGTTCAGCGTAAAGCAATGCCTTGCTATATCTTGGTTAAGATGAAATATGCTGATGACCTTTGGCATAACGTAACAAGAACGCGTGGTATCACAGGCTTTGTTGGGCCTAAGGGAAGACCACTCGCACTTACTGAAGAGGAAATTATGAAACTTCGTCTTGAAAAGATAAAGGTAGAAGTAGACCTTAAAGTTGGAGATAAAGTTGAAGTTGTAGACGGGCCGCTTAACGGCATGATAGGACAAATCTCTGCAGTAAATCCAGATATTAATGTTATTACAGTGAATGTTGAAATGTTTGGACGTGAAACAGCTGTAGACCTTGAATTTGCTCAGGTGCGTAAAATTAATTAGGTTTTATCGCGTAAGCGTTAAAATATGTGCGTAAAGCACACTGTCCGGCATGACACTAAACTACCAAATTTGTGGGAGGACTTTTGCCAAAGTTCAATATAACCACTTAAGGAGGAAAAAATGGCAGCAAAGAAGAAAGTTGCAGCAGTTGTAAAATTACAACTACCTGCAGGTAAAGCCACTCCAGGACCACCAGTAGGTTCATCACTCGGACCTCATGGTATCAATATTGCTGGTTTTACCAAAGAGTTCAATGACAAGACCGCAGCTCAAGCAGGCCTTATCATTCCAGTTGTGATTACTATCTATGAAGATAGAAGTTTCACATTCGTGCTTAAAACTCCACCAGCCGCAGTTCTTATCAAGAAGGCTATCGGTTTGGAAACAGGGTCAGCAGCACCAAACAAAACAAAAGTCGGAAAAATCACTAGAGAACAGATTAAACAAATCGCAGAGACTAAGATGCCAGACCTTAACTGTACAAGTGTTGAATCTGCTATGTCTATGATAGAAGGCGCCGCAAGAAGTATGGGCGTTACAGTAGTAGACTAAGGAGGGGCAATATGAAATTCGGTAAAAGATATAGAGCGGCAAGCGAAATGCTTAAGCAAAATGTTTATGACGTAAACTCTGGCTTTGATACACTTCTTACTCTTCCAAAAGCAAAGTTTGATGAAACAGTAGAACTTCATGTAAGACTTGGCGTAGACGGCAGAAATGCAGACCAACAGGTTCGTGGCGTATGTGTACTTCCAAATGGTACTGGTAAAAGCGTTAGAATCTTAGTTATCGCAAAAGGCGATAAGGCAGACGATGCAGTTAAAGCAGGCGCTGATTATGTTGGAGCAGAAGATATCGTAGCAAAAATCCAAGGCGGTTGGCTTGATTTTGACGTATGTATCACTACCCCAGACATGATGGGCGTAGTTGGTCGTGTGGCAAGAGTACTCGGACCTAAGGGGCTTATGCCAAACCCAAAGAGTGGTACAGTTACTATGGACGTTGCAAAAGCAATTAACGACGCTAAAGCAGGTAAAGTTGAATATAGACTTGATAAAAACAATATTATCCATGTGGTTATCGGCAAAATGAGTTTTGGTAAAGAGAAACTTGTAGAAAACTATAACACAGTTATCGAAGCTATAATCAAAGCAAAACCAGCAGCAGCAAAAGGACAATACATAAAGAGTATCACCATTGCTTCTACTATGGGCGTTGGAATAAAACTTAACTCAGGTATGTAATAAAAAAGAAGGACTAAATTAGTCCTTCTTTTTTATACGCTTTCTTCCTCTTTTGCCTTGGCTTTTTCATAAGCGTTAAGTATTTGAGGGTTTGTTTGTAGTTCTTTGCTTAGGAAGTTATACGCATTGCTGCTTTTTGAGAGTGTGTAAAGTCCTATCTCTAAATCGTCATTCCAGTTTTTATTTTCTGCCGCATTATTTTGTTTTAAGGCTGTGTAACTCAAAAGAGGTAGAATTTCGTAACCTAGCGTATCAATTACTTGCAGAACAAAGCCTTTTTGACGTTTTAAAATTTGAGGTACATATTTCCAAGCATTTATATTGTTTTTTAGTGCTTCTAAAGACATTTCAGGTGTTTGTCGGTCAGGCATTGGTACATAATAGAGAGCAAGTCCGTTTTGCTTTACTGCTGCCAAGCCAACATCATAGTCATAGTAATCAATTTTATTTAAAGCAAGACCTTTTTGCGACACCATTGCAATACAAACTTCTTTATTTTGCAATAAGTCCACATAAATATATTTTGAATTTGAAAAATCTTGATTTATTGCCATAGCAACAACATCTTTGTCTTTAATAAATTGTGAAGCAGTTTTATATAATATCTTAAACATTTGTCCATTGTGTTTAATAAGTCCCAAAACAAAGTTTTTGTTTTGTTTTAAAATTGTTGGCACATATTGTTTCCAAAACAATTCTAAGGTCGATAAAGACTCATGTTTATTTACAATAGCCAACATGACATCAATATCATTTCTAAGTTCAGGTGCCATAAATTCAAGCCTACTATAAAAAATATCTCTAAAGGAAGCGTTATTAATCGCATTGATAATAAAATCTTTATTGCCTTGTTTATCTTGCGGAATATTAAAATTTTGAAGCGCCTTTTCTTTTTCTTGTGTAATAATAGCATAAATTTTGTCGCTACCAGTGGTACGTATTTTATAAAGTTCCATATCTTCTTTTAAAACATAGTCCTCTAAGTTGGTTTTATATGGTCCAATTATATGTGAAGCTGATTTGTCTAAATTTATATAACCTGTGGTTGAATTAAAAAGTTTACTCATTGTTTTTCTCCATGATTATTATAACGCATTATGGAATTTTGTCAAGAGGAGTTTTAGAAAAAGAAAAACTTTATTAGTTCTTCTTTTTAGGTTTATATTTTAAAGCACGCAAACTATTAAGGATTGCAAGCAGAGTGACACCTACATCAGCAAATACCGCCCACAGCATACCCGTTATTCCTAATGCACCCAACAAAAGAAAGATAATTTTAACAAATGCCGAAAACACAATGTTTTCTACCACAATCTTTCTAGTAAATTTTGCTATTCTTATAGCAGATGTTATCTTTTCTGGATTATCATCTACAAGTACAACATCGCTAGCTTCTATACTAGCGGGGCTTCCATTAATTCCCATACTAAATCCAACATCTGCAAGTGAAAGTGAAGGGGCGTCATTAATACCGTCACCAACATAGCCTATTCGTTGCATTTTAGATTTGTGGCTATTAATCCAATTATACTTATCTTCTGGAAGCAGTTTTCCAAAGGACTCATCAACATTAATTTCCTTTGCCACTTTTGAAACAATTTTTTCATTATCGCCAGATAAAAGAACGGTATTCACCTTCATTTCTTTTAAGGCATTAATTGCAGAGAAAGAACTTGTTTTTATCGTGTCACTTAAAATTATTTCACCAAGTTTTTCTTCGTTTTCAAAAAGTTCTACACAAGTGTCTTTAAGGTTTTTGCTCTTTCTTCCAACAAAGTACTTTTTATTCTTGAACTTAAATTCCACGCCTTTTCCCGCAATTTCTTTAAAGGCACTTATCTTTTCGAGATTACCTTCATAAGCCTCACATATTGCCTTTGCAATAGGGTGTAGGGAATATTGCTCTCCGAGCGCACATAAATGAAGAATATCGTTTTGTTTTAATTTATCTCTTATAACTTTGATTTCATCTATAGTGAATTGCCCTGTAGTAAGAGTGCCGGTTTTATCAAATGCAATTGTGTTTAAGTTTGCGCAAGCATCAAGATAGTTTGAACCTTTAATAAGTATTCCATGTTTAGAGGCGTTTCCAAGCCCGCTAAAGTAGGAGAGAGGCACAGAGATAGCAAAAGCACAAGGACAAGATATTACAAGGAAAATAAGTCCACGATAAACAGCGGTATCAAAATTTTTTGTCACAGCCCATACAATTCCCCAAACAAGAAGTGCAAGAGCAACCACTCCAAGTGTATACCATTTTGTAAGTTTTGCAATAAAAGTTTCAGTTTTAGATTTGTTTTTTGTGGCAGTTTCTACCAAATTTTGTATTTTTGTAATTGTACTTTCAGAAGATAGGCTGTTAGTCTTTATTTTGATTACACCATCAAGAACTATTGAACCTGAAAGAATTTCATCTCCCGTCTTAACATTAATAGGAACGCTTTCGCCGGTTAAACTTTGCATATCTATCGAAGAACTACCTTCAATGATTTTGCCGTCAATTGCCACTTTCTCGCCTGCTTTTACAATAATTATAGAATTAAGTGGTACTTCTTCTGGCTTTACCCTTTCTTCTTTTCCGACTGAATTTAAAATTACAGCAAAGTCGGGTTGAATTTCCGCAAGTGCTTCAATGCTTCTGCGTGATTTGTTCACAGCAATATTTTCAAATACTTTGCCAATTGAATATAGGGCAATCACCATAAGCCCCTCCATGTTTTCACCTACAATTGATGCGCCTATAACAGAAATTGTGACGAGTAAATTTTCATTCATTTTACCTCTTAATAATAATGCAATTGCTTTGTAATATGTGTTGTATCCTATGAAAAGAGCTGAAATTGCATAAAGTGTCCAAAAAGTCCAGGTTGGCATATTGATAAAGAAAACCATTAATCCTATTGCGATTCCCACCAAAAGTAATACTAAATCTATTATGAATTTATAATTTCTTTTATTAGTATTTCGTTTGTAAATTATTTTAGCATTTGGCTCTATCTTTTTTGTGAGTGCAATAATTTCATTTGTTTTGTCCTCGCCCTCGTAGGTGAGGGTAGATTTTAAAAAATCAATATTTGCATTTACCACGCCTTCAAGTTTATTTATTTCACTTTCAAGTGCCTTCGCGCAGTTGGGGCAGTCTAGTCCTTCAATTCTTACTTTCATGCTTTGCCTCCATTACATGAGCATAACTAATTTTAAAAACTTCTTCTACGTGTTCATCTGCAAGGCTGTACCAAACTTCTTTACCTTTTCTGCGACATTTAACAAGGTCCATATCTTTTAGGTTTATAAGTTGGTGCGAAACTGCAGACTTTGTCATATTAAGTAGTGATGCAATATCACAAACGCACATCTCAATGTTGCGCAAAGCACTAAGTATTTTAATGCGAGTACTATCTGACATCGCTTTGTAAAAATCTGCCATGCAAAATAAAATTTCCTCATCGGGCATTGTCGTCTTTGCTTTAGTAACCACTTCAGTGTGTATGATATTGCAGTCGCAACTCATTTGATTTCTAGTCATGTTTCCTCCTTTACAATTGAATTAATGTTCAACTATTAACAGTATAGTTGAATGTTTGTTCAACTGTCAAGAAAATTTAATAAAAAAGTGGAAATATTTTTTTCCACTTTTTATTTACTTAACTTTTAATCTCTTTCTAAGTTTAACCGTGATGAAGATTATAACTCCAACCGCCAGTATTCCTAATACTATGGCGATAATTGCCCAAGTATTAAGAGGCTCATTTTTTGTAACTTTGTAGGAGTATAGAAGCGTATCACTCATTGTAAAGATTTGGATATAATATGTGCCATTTTTTGTAATGGTAATAGCCGCACCTTCTCCGCCTAAAGAAGCTAAAGTTTCAGCGTTTACATCATATCTGTCACCAGCAATTTGAATGTAGCAGTCGCCAACCGTGTCGTAAAGAGTGTATGCATTAAAGCTTAAAGTAATATTATCAGTTGTTGCCCCGCCATTTGCAATAGATACAGTTACAGGAGGTGAGGCAAGATTTATCCAAAGCGAGAAGGTAAACTCAGATATTGCGTTTCTGTAAATTTGCTCACCAGTGTTAATTGTAATGGTGTATCTTCCAGCTCCTGTTCTTTCATCAAAGTAGGAAAGAAGAAGCTTAGTCATATACTTTTGGCCATTGATATTTACAATATCGTTTTTATTTGCAAGTAAAGTAAGCGATTCTGTTATATCAATACCATTTTTAACTACTTTTTGAACATAGTAGTTTGCATAAGGTGAGAATTCATAAGCATAACGCGATTCGTTTTGGTTTATTATTGTGAATACAAATTCTTCTTCTCCGATAGGAACGCCTTCTTTTGTCTGGGCATTTATAAACTTAACAACATAATATCCGTTTTCTTTAAAGGTGTAAGTGTAGTTGTTAATTGAAGTATCATAGCCTGTGTAAAGTTCTTCACTTCCATCTTTATGCACCTCTATATCAGGGGCATGGTGGAAATAAGTAAAGTGGTTAGACAAACTTAATGTTACTTCACCATTATATACCGCCTTAGTATTAGGCTCGGTTATAAGGGTTTCCCCAGTAGAAGGGTCTTTGTAAGACACCGTAAATGGAGTGGTATTAAGTAGTACCAAATTGAGGTAATTATTATTAATACTTCCGAAGTACTGCTCATTAGAATTATAACAAGAATCATAGAATCTTATTTTGTAAGTACCGGCTCTAGATAGGGTGGTATATCTTGTTGTTCCATTAGAATAAACTTTCACATCAACTATTGTCCATGAATTATTAAACAATTTCAAAACTTCAATATTAATCTTGTTTTCATTAATTCCAAAATGGTCTGTCCAGTTTAGTTTTAAAGTAAAGTTTTCACTATTAACAGGTATTTGTAAGTTGTTGCTATTCATATCAATATTCGGTGTACTAGAAACATCTTCATATGTGAGATAATCAAGTAAAGGTCTATCCTTGTCATTAGTTTTTCCTATGTATATTACTGAGAATCGGCCTTTAATGTTTGCTCCCTCATAGTTCCATAACTCAACTTCAACACCATTTCCTACAGGGAAGTGTTTTTCAAGACTAGTAGTGATATTAAGCTCAGAACTTCCCTCTTTAATCACGCTGTCATGGTTTTTGTAGTCAACATCTAGAATATAGTTTTCTTCAATAGTTTCAACAGGTAATCCGTCTTTGTTATAAACTGTATATCTCATATCAGGTGTCATCTCAACAAAATCTCCATTGCTTAACTGTACTGTGTAGTAAACTGATGAAGAATCATGAATCTTAATTGAATAAATCTGGCAAACATCGGTAAAGATGGTGAAATCGTCATAAATTATTAAAAATTTATAATCTCCCGAGCCATCGAATAGAAATCCGTTAAAAGCATAATCGTCTACATTAAGCCAAGTATTGCCGTCATCAGAAGAGAAATATATGCTGTAAGAATATTGATTATTGTAACTTGCGTTTACATCTTCATAAGAAGGGTGACTTTCACTAAAGAAGGCTGTAACACTGTTTGAATAGGTTGAAAGAATCTCACTTCTTGCCATGTATGTTCTTCCTTCTATCATTACGGTTTCATACGTACTATTTTGCTTTCCTGAAATAGGTTTATTATACTTATCTCGGAACCAAATGAAGGAAGCGTTAGATTCGTTAGAAGTAGTGAATTTTGGCAATTTGTTGTAAATTCTTATATTAACTTTTGTAGGCTCTGTTTTGTCTTCTTCACCAGTAACATCATATAGCTCTATGAAATAAATATCATCTCCAGTTTTTTCTTTAAATTGAATAAAACTTGTCTTATTAGTTTGGTTATTTTCAATTTTGAAATCAGAAGTAATGTCATTTCCAAGTTTGTCTTTTATCTTTATATTGTAAATTAATGGGTTGTACTGATAGGTTATTTGACCGGAAGTAAGGTAGGTGGTAGACCTGTCAGCCTCTATAGTCTTATAAACATTTTTCTCACCAAGTATTTCTTCAAAATCAGTTCCGCCAACATAATGATATATTTCAGTGGTTTGACCAAAGTTGTCTTCTATCAAGTATTTAAAAGCATTATTAATATTAGTTTCCAAATTGATAGTAATTACAATGTCGCCAGAAGCAGAATAGGTGATAAACACAGCGTTATTGCCGGTATCCCAGTTGTTTGGGTCACCTGTATAGTTGGTTATATCAGTGATTAATCTTTCCCATTGACTGCTTGTGTTGTTTTGAGTTGCAACTCTTTGCCAAATACTAATTTTGGTTGGATACAACCTAGCGTAATTAGGGTCATTTGCTTGAGCTGCATTTGGTATGCGTTTTAAAGTTAGTGTTGCAGAGGTAGGAGTTGAATCTCTTTGGTAATCAAAGGTCGCGTTTAAGATAGAAACTCTCAGGTCAATAGTTTTAGCGCTCTCTCTGTCTATTAAAGTGATGTGGTGTTTTTGTGTTTGTGACTGAACATCTTTAAATATATTTGAAATTTCAGATTTTATATAATTGATGCGTAAATCACTTCCAGTTTGTAACCTATAGATGAAGTTGTTTGAAATTGTTTCATCATATTCGTATTCGCCCTTATCATTAAGCCAATGCCAAGGAGATTTCATAAAGACAGAAGTTCTTCCACCTATGTTAATCCTATATATACCCCAAGGGTCGCTTAAGTAGTTAAGTTCATGAAGTTCAAAACCGGTTATAGAGTAAATATCATAGCCATCGTACAATTTATCATTATCGATGGAAATTTCTGAGCCTTCTGAATTGCTATATTTTATTGCAGTATCTTCTGAAGGGTCGAAAAGGTGTACGATGTATATGGTGGTATTTCCAGCTATGTCTTGCTCAACTATCTCGTAATAATGGTTTGTATCAAGGTCGTCAACAATAAGCTCATCAACGGAATTGTAGTTAAAGTCTGAGAAGTTTCTAGTTTGAGTATAGTTAGTTAAATATTCTTCTCTATTACCTATAGTTTTGTAGTAAATATAATTCGCGCCTGTTGCATCTAAGTTTTGAGACTTCAAACTGCTAGCAAGTAAATCAAAGTAAGCGGTGGTCACATTATATGCATAGTATTTGAAAATTGAGTTTGCTTTATTTACTGAATAAGAGTAACTTACGTTTTCAAGATTTTTATCTAAATCTTCCATGCTCCAACCATTGGCATTAATCTCGCTTCCAGAATAGTCGTAAAGTTCACGAGTATTAAGTTCTTGATATAGTTTATCAAAAGGAGTATATGAAGAAGAGATATTTGACATGAGTTGTGATAAATGTTCAAGTGGTGCGGAATAGTCAATAATAACTCGCTTAGTTACTTTGTCGTAATATTCACTGTGACCTTGAAGTTGCATAGTAATTGAAATTTCAGTGCCGTTTTGCCAAGCCTTGTAATTTTTCAGTGCGTCAGAATCCAGATTTAAAGTAATGGAATATATTAGACTGCCATTGTCATGAATTACATTGAATTCATCGTTAGAAAGTCGCACATTGTTAATTCTAATATCAATGTTTTCTTCCTCATGGTCAAGATTAGCTATAAATCTACTTTCACTATCCTGCCACTTAATGGTAATCTCTTTTGTGTTAACATAATAATTTCCATTATCGTCTGAATTGGCGATTAAATTGTTGCCATTATAAATCGTAAAATCTGGTTGAGGAGGGGTTACTTCAAATTTAAAGCGATAGAAGTCGTTAAATGCATGGTTTAATCCGCGATTTTCAGCTTGGTATACTGTCACATCATAACTACCAGCTTTTGTGAAAAGCACTGGCTCTGCGGAAGGTGAAACTTCCTCGTCAATAGATTTTACTTCATAGAAGTTTAAGTATCCGTTTGTAGTGCTTCCATTCGTCTTATAAAATCTTTGACTTGTGGAGTTAGTTGCTGTAAATCTTATGAAAGCAGAAAGTTTATATTCGGATATAGTTGATTTGGCAATAAATTCAAGTGCCTCTTCTTCTGTGTTAAATTGTTTTTTAACACCTTCAATTAAAACATAGTAATAGGCATCTCCTTCTTTATGTTCTAAAAGTTCTGCATTTCCAAAGTAAGAAAGTGTATCGTTTTTGAATACATTATAAGAGTTGTCGTCTGCGTAGTAATTATAATTTGTAGTGTATTTAAATTCTGGTATCTTTACAGAAAGTGGAAGCTTATTTGTAGTTAAACTTGTTGGAATATCCATATTTGCATCAATAGAATCCCAAACATGGAAAGAGCCAGAGTTTAATTTATTGTCCTCATTAAGATAAGGGAAGGAAACTTGAATACTTGACTGATTAGGTAAACTGTACATAGTAACAAGCATATCATGACCTACAAGGCTTTGTGAAGAGGTAGAGGAGAATGTGTCATCAGAATAATTTACCTGTTCCCGTTCAGAAATTACATTAAATCTATCCACCATAAGAGTGATGCGTCTTTCAAAGTAATCATAGGTGTTAGTGGTATCATTTTCTTTAAAATATCTGCGTTCTATTACATATTTTCCGGCGTTAGCGATGTTGTTTCCACCAGAAGACGAAAGCGGAATAGTAATTTCTTTTCCTTGTTGATATTCTTGTGTATATTTAAATATAGGAATTAATTCAGGTGTTTCTTCTAAAGTATAGTAGAAAGTTTGACCTAAAGTTGTGCCTGTCGTATCATTTTTGTTATTATATTGTTTAACTTCAGTTGATGCTTTTTTATAAGCATAATAGTATACGTTTACACTTTCCACTTTGTTTCCGTCATTTGCAAAAGGTATGAAACTAATAGAAAGGGTGGATTCAGTTTTCACTGGTACATAGTAAGCAAATTTGTAATTTAAATCAGATAACTCGTATTTGTTTTTTTCTGATTCATCTGCGTCTTCATCGATATTGTATTTAAGTTCGTCATTATACTTATAGAAATTTCCAGTAAGAGAAAACCCTTCATATTCCATTACAGTATTTTCATCTTGAGCAAGTACTTTTAATTCTGATGAGTCTGAAGATACTGTCACGCTTAAATATCTGCTTGGGAAATTTTGAAGTTCATAATAAGCATTACCAAACTTTTTCGCATTAGATTTGTCGCGAAGATAGAATGCATAAGTGCCTTCGTTCGCAACCGAACCTGTTGTTAAAGAAATTTTATGGCTGTAACCTTGCTTTAATTCTGGACTGTCTGCCTCTCTATCTTTAAATAGATAATCCTCATCAACAGCTATTTTCAAATAATTTCCGCGATACTTTGTTGTTTTATCTCCTTCTTCATTCCAGCCTTCTGGTGGTGTTGCGCTAACGTTACCTTCAATTTGAGTGATATTAGTGTAAGTTATTCGGCCGGTGCTTTTGTCTTCAACCTTTCCAAAGAAGGAATCCAGTCTTTCATTAAGTTTATCTTTAAGTTCCCCTTCTGCGGACTGTGGCAAATTATCTGCGATGTAAATTTTCCTAAATTCTTCATCTTCATCTTCATTTTCAAAACCGTTTAAGAAAATACCTTTGTAAGGCGCCCATTCAATGTAAACTTCATAAAAACTTTCCAGTTCACTCTTTTCAGGTAGGGTAATGATTTCACCATTGGAAAGTATGGTTTGAAGGTCACCAGTGTTTGATTTGATAGTTTTTACAACCATTGGTGATGATTTGTCTATAAGGAATATTCCAAAGTCCGAGTTTCCCGCTTGGTCGTAAACTTCAATTATGTAAAGTCCCGCTTCCTCTTTTACATACGATTTTGGAATGGTGGTCGTGTAACCATCAGCATTTTCATATTTAGGCCAAATATCTTTTGAAGTTAGGTTATTTTTTGTTAAGTTAAGTTTTGCTTCTATCGGTAAGAAATAATCTTCACCCTTTGTCGATAAATATGTTAAAAGAGAGGAG
>CANBAX010000001.1 GCA_947366645.1 uncultured Clostridia bacterium | reverse complement strand
GAAGGGCGATAGCCCGAAGCGGAGAAATCTATTCCCTAACCTTGTCATTTCGACCAGAGCTCGTTTTTCCCACTTTGTCATTTCGACCAGAGCCGTAGGCGTCGCGGAGAAATCTTTTAAAAAATTGTCAAAAACCGCCTAAGGCGGTGTCATATCAACCGCCCTTACACTGTCATTTCGATAAGCACCCTTTTTGTCATTTCGACCGAAGGGCGATAGCCCGAAGCGGAGAAATCTATTCCCTAACCTTGTCATTTCGACCGCAGTGGAGAAATTTAAAAAAAACTATGGAAAAAGTAATATTCATATTTGGCTCAACAGGCGTTGGCAAAAGCAAAATGGCAATAAAACTCGCTCAAAAATATAATGGCGAGATTATTTCTTCGGATTCAGTGCAAATTTATAGAGGCTTCGATATAGGCTCAGCCAAAATCACAACAAAAGAAATGGAGGGGGTAAAACATTATAATATTGATATTTGTAACTCCGCCGATTATTTTAGTGTAAGTGATTTTGTAGATATCACGCGTAAAGAGATAGAAGAAATTTTTAAACATGGCAAAATTCCAATAGTTGTCGGTGGCACAGGTCTGTATGTTTCAGCACTACTTGGTGGCTATAATTTTGGTGGTACTAATAGAAATGAAGACTATCGCAAAGGACTTGAAAAAGAAATAGAAAATTATGGACTATATTATGTTTATAAAAAGTTAGAGAATCTTGATGCAAACCTAGCTAAAAAAATTGATAAAAATAATAAGGTTAGGGTTATTCGTGCGTTAGAGATAGCAAAGTTTGGTAAAGAACAGACAAAAAGTTCACCCCCATATGACTTTAAAATTTTTGCTTTAACGCTTCCAAGAGAACAGTTATATGAAAAAGTAGAAGCCCGAGTTGACATTATGCTTCAACAAGGGCTTGTTAAAGAGGTGGAAACACTGCTTGCAAAGGGCGTTAAAAAGTCCTGCCAACCCATGACTGCCATAGGATATAAAGAAACAGTGAAATATATAGAGGGAGAAATAACATTATCTGAATTAGTTGACGAAATAAAAAAGAATACTCGTCACTATGCAAAAAGACAGCTCACATATCTTCGTGGGCTTGCAAAAACTTATAATGTAAGCGAAATAAATGTGGAAGACTTTGTTCTTGCGCAAAAGAGTATTGAAAAAGAGATAAAGGAGTGGCTATGAAATTAGAAAAATTAGAAAAAGCCTTGCAAAGTCAATTTGATAGGGTGGACAAAATAGCACTATTTAATCAAAATAAGGTTTTAAATGCCTTTATAAATAATAAGATAACCTCTCAGTGCTTTGCTGGAAGCACCGGTTATGGATATGATGATATGGGCAGAGATAAACTGTCAAAAGTCTATGCCGAAGTTTTTGGCACCGAAAGCGGAATTGTTTCGCCATTAATAACCTGTGGCTCTCATGCTATTTCAATAGTGCTTTTCGGGCTTTTACGCCCAAACGACCTTTTGCTTTCCGCTACAGGTGAGTTATATGATACTCTCCATGATACTATATTTGGTAAAGAAAATGGCTCGCTTCAAGATTTTAATATCTCTTACCAGCAAGTAGACCTTAAAAATGGTGAAATAGATATTGACACTCTTGTAAAACGTGTAAAATCTAAAAAACCAAAGGTAATTTTTTTCCAACGTTCGCGTGGATATTCAAGTCGTAATGCCTTATCTATAGAAACACTAGAAAATGCTTTTAGTAGGGTGCGAGCGGTCATGCCAAAGGGAAGTTATATAGTTGTCGACAACTGTTATGGAGAATTTGTTGAAATGAAAGAGCCAACCGAAGTTGGTGCAGATGTTGCTGTCGGGTCATTAATAAAAAACACGGGTGGTGGACTTGCTCCCACCGGTGGATATATTGTAGGAACAACACAGGCAATAAACAGAATTGCTACTCGTTTCACCTCTCCCTCACTGCTACTTGAGGTAGGCTCCTACGAAGGCGGATATAGGCTTTTCTATCAAGGCCTATTTGTTGCACCTCATACGGTGGCACAAGCAATTAAGGGAAGTTACCTTGTCGGTAAAGTTATGGAAGAAAAAGGCTATAAAGTTATACCCGCATCAAAAGAAAACGCCTATGATATCATAAAATCAGTGGTGTTTAATAGCGAAGAGGAACTTGTCAAATTTGTTCAAACCGTGCAGACCATTTCGCCAGTAGATAGTTTTGCACTACCTATGCCATGGGCAATGCCAGGATATGAAGATAAGGTTATTATGGCAGCTGGCACCTTTGTAGGGGGTGCAAGTATAGAACTTAGTTGTGACAGCCCTATCAAAAAACCTTATATTGCTTATTTTCAAGGCGGGTTAACCTATGAGCATGTCAAAATTCTTGCCCACAAACTAGAAGAATTATATTAAGAGGTCAAGTCCTCTTTTTTCTTTTTATATAACCCATTATTTTCCTATCATAACTAATGGGACTTACGCATATTTTAAAATATGTCAAAATCTTACAAAAAACAGACCTTTTTCGCAGAGCTAAAATATTATGTGCTAGACTGCCTAAGTGCATCTAAAACCAAAATTATAATTACCTCATTCATACTGTTTGTAAGTTTGGTATTAGGTATAATACTCGCGGTACAATACAACTCAGATGCCTCTTTAAATGTGTTAAAGGATTATGGTATTGTAAAGTTTGTGGGTAGTGGAGTGACCACCACATTTTTTTCAAGACTTCTTTCCTGTATCCTTGTAATGCTACTACTGTTTGGCTGTAGTTTTACACCTTTTCTCACTCCACTTGCAATTATATTGCTTGCCTTTCGCTCCTATTTATTAGGTTTTAATTTTTGCCTAATGCTTCTTACTTATGGCGTGTCAGGTATCATTATCTCTATTTTCGTTATTCTGCCTTGCCAAGTATTTTTAATCTTGCTTTTAACCCTTTATTTCTTTATGTTAAATAAGAATAACTGCGACAATAGATGTTATGGTGGAAAGGGTGGCAAAATGAAAACAATTCTTTGTTTTGCCCTTATCCTTGCAATAGTTTGCCTTATTGAAACCATACTTCTTCTTATATTCAATGCAAATGTAATAATAGTGATATAATTTTTTGACGCTTACTCCTTGCATAAAATAATAAATTTGGAAAAAACTATTTTCAAAAAGGAGTAAGTAAATGAAAAAGATTTTTGTATCTAGTCTATTGTTTTTATGCATACTAGCCACAATATGTTGTGCTAGTATGCAAACTGCATTATTGCCAGTAATGGCAACAGGCGATATAGAGATAAGTTCAAAAAGTGCCTGTCTTGTTGACTATAAATCGGGGCAAGTGCTGTATGAGAAGAACTCAACCGAGCATCTTCCAGTGGCAAGTATGGTAAAAATGATGACCATTCTTCTTACCTTAGAGGAGATAGATAACGGTAACCTAACTCTTGACACTATGGTAACCACTTCTGAAAATGCTTCAGGCATGGGCGGAAGTCAAGTGTTTATAGACCCATTTGTTGAATATAGGGCAGAGGATTTACTTAAAAGTGTAATTATGGCATCAGCAAATGACGCTTCAGTGGCATTAGCCGAGCATATCAGTGGAAGTGAAAAGGCTTTTGTAGGAAAAATGAATAAGCGTGCACAGGAACTTGGCATGAATGATACTAATTATTCAAATTGTACCGGTCTTCCAGCACCAGAGCAGTATTCCTGTGCAAAAGATAGTGCAATAGTACTGAAGGCGGTGGCAGAGCATGAAAATTATCATAAGTATTCTACTATTTGGATGGACGAACTTACTCATCCGTCAGGACGTAAAACAGAACTTGTAAATACAAATAGACTTATTCGTTACTATGATGGTTGTGACGGTGGTAAAACTGGGTCAACTAATGAAGCAGGTTGCTGCTTAAGTGCAAGTGCAAAAAGAAATAATATGAGATTAATCTCGGTAATCGTAGGTGCTAAAAACAGCCAAACTCGCTTTAATGAATGCTCAAGCCTATTCAATTATGGATTTGCTAATTATGAAAATAAAAGCCTGCTTGAAAAAGAAGTCGCTTGCAAGAATATGTTAGTAAATAAGGGTAAAAAGGAAAGTGTAGATATTTTCGCTGAAGAGGATTATAGCGTAGTTGTCAAAAAGGGCGATAAATCTAGTTACGAGGTAAATTATGAGCTACCTGAAAAAATCTCTGCACCTAAGAAAGCAGGGGAAGAGGTCGGAAAAGCGATAATATCTCATGAAGGACAGGTTGTAAAGGAAATCAGCCTAATTGTCAAAGAACCCCTAGATAAACTTTCCCTCAAAGACTGCTTTGATAAGATAGTTCACGAGTGGTAAGACTTCGCAAGGGACTAATCGGTCTCAAAATTTACATACATAAATTTTTACGACCTTGCCGTCCCGCTCGTCTTTTGCGACCAAACGAAATCGCATTAGGCTTTGCTACATTGGCGATTTGTCGCAACTTTTCGAGAGGAAGATAATAAAAAACCGCCTAAAGCACTGTCATTTTAACCTTACTTACAAAGTTATATTGTCATTTAGACCGACGCGACCTTTGGTCGCAGAGCGGAGAAATCTATTAAATCGGATTATGTCATTTCTACTAAAACTATATTCTTACCTTTTGTCATTTCGACCGAACATACTTTCTAACCTATGTCATTTCGACCGAAGGGCAATAGCCCGTAGCGGAGAAATCTATTCACTCACACTGTCATTTCGACCAGAGCCGAAGGCGTCGCGGAGAAATCTAAGTATCTGTAAATTTCAATATAAAAAACCGCATTCAGCGGTTTTTTATTTTTTCACAATTTCGCTTGCTTTTTATATATATAATTTGTTAAAATAATATTGTAACAAATGGAGAAAAAATGGCTACAGAACAGGTGCAAACTGAACAACTCAGTTTCATAGATGATAAATATAGATTTAAACTTGATAATTTCGAGGGTCCGCTCGACCTTCTTTTGCACCTTATAAAGGATAGTAAACTTGATATCATGACGGTCAAACTTGGTGATATCACCGAGCAGTATATGGCATACATGGCAGACCTTGATAATATTGACATGGATAGAGCAAGTGAGTTTATCATAGTTGCCGCCACACTACTCGAGATTAAATCAAAGCATCTCCTTCCAGTCGAAGTTGAAGAGGATAGTGAAGAGGAAGATAGTGAAACCTTGCTTTTAAGACGACTTAAGGAGTATGAACTTTTCAAAGAAACAGGTCAGCGTCTTAGAGAAATTGAAGATATAAATAAACTCTATCGTGCGGCTGGTAAAGAAACGGAAAAAGTCAAGATAGTTATAAAAGACATGGTGCTTGATAAACTCTTGGACGCCTTTGCAAAACTCCTTACAAAACAGGAAGCAAGGGGGAAGGAGAAAGAAGAGCCAAAGAAAATAGCCAAAGATAGATTCACGGTGGCAGAAAAGGTTATTTCCATTCGTGACTATGCAAGGGGACATAAACGCTTTCCGTTTGAGGAGCTTTTTGTCCAAGATATGACGAAGAGTGAGATGATAAATGTCTTTTTGGCACTCCTAGAACTATTAAAACTTCAAACTATCCGTGCTGAGCAGTCGGGAATTTTCTCTCAAATAAATATAATTTCAAATGAGGTAGCAGAATGAGTAGTATAGATACAGTTATGAACTTAAAAAATATTGTACTTTCCGTACTTTTCGTGTCAGGTGATGGCATAGAGAAGTCATTTATTGCGGAGAAATTAGGGGTAAGTGAGAAAGAGGTTGATAAAGCAATAGAGGAACTTAAACAAGTATATACAGGGGAAAATGGTATACATGTGATTACCTATAAAAATAAGGTACAACTTGCCTCAAATCCAAATTTTGCGGATTATATCTCAGATGTTCTTAATCCAATTCGCGAAAAGTCCCTTACTCGTGCCGCTCTTGAAACACTCGCGATAGTGGCGTATAAACAGCCAATAACTAAACTTGAGATAGAGGATATCCGCCGAGTAAACGCAGACTATGCGGTACAAGTACTTGTCGACCAAGATATGATAGAGGTGGTAGGGCGTAAAGATGCAGTGGGTAAACCACTTATGTTTGGCACTACTGAAAACTTCTTAAAGAGGTTTAATCTCACAAACCTTGCCGACCTGCCTGATTATGAAGAGCTCCTTCAGCGTATCACAGTGATAAGGGAAGAGGAGAATGAACAGTCTGATAGCCTTTTCCGAAATGTTGATGATATAGAATTTACCGAAGAACTTCCCGATTTCTTGAGAGGGGAGCAGGTCGAGGAAATAAAATCTGACGATATAGCCTAATCGGCTACGCGCTGTCATACCGACCAACCCATTTTGTCATTTCGACCTTCCACTTTATGTCATTTCGACAAATCTTTTTTAATAAAATGTCAAAACCCCGCCTTCTGTCATTTCGACAAATCCCTTTTCTGTCATTTCGACCGTAGCGATAGCGGAGCGGAGAAATCTATTCGCCTCCCGTCATTCTGAGCGTAGTCGAAGAATCTAGTGTCAGCGTAAAAAAGTGGTTCACGCCACTGTCATTTCGACCTGAACATAGTGGGGCAGAGAAATCTTTTAAAAAATTGACAATAACCGCTTAAAGCACTGTCATTTCGACCGACGCGACCTATGGTCGCAAAGTGGAGAAATCTAAAAAACACACCTTTCGGTGTGTTTTTTATTATACGCTTTCGCTCTCATTATCTTTCATATTGATACTTTCTTTTTTAACATTTGTGTTGTCGATAAGTGGTTTTGACGATGATTTTTTACTCCAAAGTTGGTATAAGAATGCTGTATTTGACATAAGCTCTTTACCTACATATCGTAATGCTCTCACATCCTGCTTAAACGCTTTTAAAGCAACCTCTTTGTCGTTTCTAAGCTCATCACTTGCATGACTTAATGCAAAGCCACTCTCTTTAACCGCTGCTAATGCTTCTTGTTTTATGTAGTATTTTACCATCTTTATTACACCATACCACTATTATAATGGGGGGGGAATCTGTCAAGTCTTTTTTTTAAATACTTTATTTATATAAATTGTCAAGTCCTAACTATATCAGTACAAGCATATATTAATCTATGCAAGAAAAAAGAGTAAAAAGTTATGGAGAGAATTATTCTTCGGTAAAAATTAAAATTAGATTTAATCGTTTAAAACTGGTAAAATGCGTTTTTTGCCTATTGACTGTGGCCTGCGTGACGCTTGGGGTACTAGCCTTATGCGGACTATAAAATTAAGGAAAAAGTTTCCGCTACACCCAAGTTTTTTGCTCTTGTTTGCGTGGTTCATGGTGACGGGACAGGTATCCGCTTTTTTTATATTTGTAGGTGTAGTAGTAACTCATGAACTTGGTCATTATTTTGTAGCAAAAAAACTAGGATATAAACTCGATAGTTTTTTTCTTGCCCCGTATGGCGTAAGTTTAAACTATAAGGAAAAAACTTTTGAGGGTAGTGACGAATTTAAAATAGCGGTGGCAGGGCCACTTGTAAATATTGTTTTGTCAGTGGTCGCGGTGGCACTATGGTGGATTTTCCCTGTGCTATATGGTTTTACTGATATTTTTGTATCTCAGTCGGTACTACTTGCATTATTCAACCTGCTACCTGCATATCCACTTGACGGAGGAAGAATTTTCATCTCCCTTCTCAGTGGTCGTACATCACGAAAAAAAGCTGTAAAAATAATTATTGTGGCAAATATTATTTTCACACTGCTATTCCTCGCATTATTCATCTATTCCTGCACCTATGATTATAACCCAACCTTTGCCCTTGCCGCGTGTTTTATGCTTGGTGGACTTATTCAAACCAAAAGCGAAAGTAAGTATGAAAAATTAAATTTATTCAGCCGAAAAATTAAAAAGTTTTCGCGGCCTTATATGTTAGTAATCAATTTTTCCACCACCTTGCATGAGGCGATTAAGCATATCGAACCTAATCGCTTCACAGTTTTCTATGTTGTGGGTGAGGGACAAACAAAACTTGTCGATGAAAAAGTAGTGCTAAAATGGAGTTTACGCTTTCCACTTAGCACCACCTTTGCCGAGATTTTTAAAACTTAGTTTTCTTCATTGTTATTTCGACTACATTTACACTGTCATTTCGACCGAAGGGCACTAGCCCGCAGCGGAGAAATCTAAGCAATTCACTGCACTCTATATTCTGTTAGTTTTCTTTTAAAAAAGGTAGTAATCTTTCGATATTTTTGCGTTCAAATTCTTTAAGCCTTTCAAGCATTTCGTCAATTTCCTTGTTTTCGCCGCCGTGGTCATTTTGGTCTTTGTAACAGGTTAAGATGCCCATAAAGGTACCAATAAGCATAAGCTGGGCAATGTGCCGTGTAGATTTGTCCATGAGGGTTGACATATTAATAGAACCCCAAAGTCTAGCCTTTTCCATAAAATTATTATCTTTGATATCAAGCTTTTCGCTTTTCGCGTATACTTCACATTCTCTTTGAAGTGCAAGATATGTGTCCGCTTCAAGAGCAAGTTCTTTTTTAAGTGACGCATCATCAGTCTTAGTGATAATATCCTCAATGGACTGCACCGCCGTTCTAATATTTTGATAAACGCAGTTAAGGTAGATAGAATTTCTTTCTTCCATAATTTCCTCCATAATCTAAGGTTGTGCTAAATGATATAAATTATTCCATGAATAGTATTAAAAAGTTTGCAAAAGATAAAGTTATGAAATTAAGTACAAAGATATTAATAGTTTTGTTTGTTCTTACTCTGCCACCGGCGATATATCTGGGGCAGTTTGTTATGGCTGGAATAAAACCAATAAATGGTGGCTTCAGCATATCCTTTGATACATGGGCATATGTGGGCATAGCGGTAATGACTATAAATGGTATAATCGGCGGAATACTATTTACAAGGTTTTTGCGTACACAAACCTTAAGTCGTGTAATATTTTTTTCTACCCTTCCGCTTACGCTAGTTTATGGCGTGGGTGTATACCTTCTCACATCTGTTCCAAGAATGACAAGCCCACTTGCCACTTCAGTGCGAAATGTCCTCAATATTTCAACAACAAATGTGTATAACACTGTGCTTTGGGTGGTGCTAATTTCGATAGCATACATAGTGGCGCTACTTCTTATGTATATGTTCATCTGTCGACCTGTGAATAAGATAGAAAAACTACTTTCACGCTTAAGTGACGGCGGATTAAAAGAGGATAGACTTAACATCGGAAAAAGTAAACAATTTAAAAGTGTAGAGCATTCTATAAATAAAATAAACTATAACTATAAGGAAAAGGATAATAAACTGAAACAGACCGACCTTGAAGCACAAAAGTTTATCCCAAAACAATTCCTTAAATTCTTAGGAAAATCCAGTATAGCCGAGCTAGAACTTGGCAATCAAGTCAAAAAGACAGCAACAACCTTGTTTTGCGACTTAAAGAGTGCCACAGAAATGAGCCGTAGCTTAAGTTTAGAAGAAAATTTTAATTTTATAAATTCTTACTTGAATGTTGTTTCGCCAATTATCAGAAGGTATGACGGCTTTGTTGATAAATATATGGGTGAGGGCATTTTGGCGGTATTTCCACGCCCACAAAACGCAATAGACTGCGCTCATGCGATAGTAAGGACGATAGAAATGAAAAATAAATCACATCGTGACCTTCCGCCAGTGGACGCAAAAATATCGGTGCATACCGGCGAGGTTATCTTTGGTATTGTGGGGGAGGAAGAGCGTAAAAGTCCAACAATAGTATCAGATACCATCGACCTTGCTTCAAAACTTGAAGACATCAATAAATTCCTTCACACTAAGGTAATATTTACTCAGTCGGTGCTTAATGAGGTGTCGTCAAAATATAGATTTAACTATCGCTACCTTGGTTCACTAAGTTTAGATGAAGGCACCAGCCTGCCTCTATTTGAAAGTGTTGAAATTTATCCTCGTGATAGACGAGAAAAACTTATTCACTTAAAAAGTAAATTTGAACTTGCGGTAAGGAAATATAATGATGGTCGCTACGCGGAAAGTGCGAGAGAGTTTGAGGAACTTTTACGCCTAGTGCCAGAGGATAAACCTTCATACATTTATTACAATAAAGCACTAGAAAAGGCAAATAAAGAGGATTATTAATTGACACTAGCCTTCCGTCGTGATAAAATATAGCCATGCTAAATAGTAAAACAAGGGTAAAAATGAAAACCTGCCCACGCTGCGGCTTAAAAACGGTGGAAAGCACCGAAGTTTGTGAAGACTGTGGTTTAAGGTTTGAACGCCTTGCCCTTGCAACAAATAAAGATGCTAAACGCAAAAAACTGCGTGGAGACCGAAGTTTTATAATCAAGACAAAGACACTTCCAAGTGATGTCAGTTTTATAAAACTGCTTTTGTATACTATATTTTTGGGGATTTTTGGCGGACATTGCTACTATACAGGCAGATATCTTAGAGGCGCTATGTTTACTATAAATATGATACTGCTAATTGCGTTCACTGTCTTTAATGGATACTTTTTATCCCTTTGGGGTGGACATTTCTTTGAAATAGTGATGCCATTTTGTGGTGCCATTCTTTGCGTGTGGATATATGATATCTTTGCAGTGGCATTAAAACGCTTTAAAGTGCCGGTGGCAATAGATTTGTTAGGGGAGGACTGATGAGAGTAGTAGTAGGTATAAGTGGCGGAGTAGACTCTTCAGTGGCAGCCTATTTATTAAAGCAACAGGGGCATGATGTCATCGGGCTATTTATGGTTAATTGGGAGGAGCGTGACGGCACCTGCACGGCAGAGGACGATTTTGAAGATGTTAAACGTGTATGCGAAAAAATCGGTATTCCGTATTATAGCGTAAACTATTCAAAGGAGTATTATGATAGGGTTTTCACTTACTTTTTAGAGCAGTATAAGGCGGGTAGAACGCCAAATCCCGATGTACTATGTAATCGTGAAATCAAGTTTGGTCCCTTTCTAGAAAAGGCAAGGGCGCTGGGTGCTGATATGATAGCCACCGGTCATTATGCAAGAAAGGTAGAGAAGGACGGAAAATTCTACCTTGCCAAAGCCAGTGATTTAAATAAAGACCAGTCCTACTTTTTAAATCAACTTAATCAAAATCAACTGAAATATGTTCTCTTTCCTCTTGAAGATATCGAAAAACCAGAGGTTAGAAGAATAGCAAAACAACTTGACCTTTCCACCGCTGAGAAAAAAGATTCTACCGGTATTTGCTTTATTGGCGAGCGTAATTTCAAAAACTTTTTAAAGGATTTTCTTCCAGCAAAAGGCGGAGAAATTAGGGATTTAAATGAGAAGGTAGTCGGTCGTCATGACGGACTTATGTATTACACCTTGGGTCAACGACGTGGGCTAAATATAGGCGGAAGGGCGGACGGCAATGGACAACGCTGGTTTGTTGTAAGGAAGGATTTAAAAAATAATGTCCTCTATGTATCGCAAGGCGAGGATAAAGAACTTTTTACTGACGGACTATACGCAATAAAAATGAATTGGATACCCGAAAAGCCAAAAGAGAGGGACTTTGACTGCTATGCCAAATTCAGATATCGCCAGCCTGACCAAAAGGTGCATGTCACTGTGCTTAGTGATAGCGAAATTAAGGTGGACTTTGCTGAGAGTCAGCGTGCTATCACGGAAGGGCAGTATGTTGTGCTTTATGATGATAACGGCATCTGCCTCGGTGGTGGCGAAATAAATGGATTTTATAAAAAATAATTTGGCACAAAGTATTGATTTAATAAAAAGTATGTATTAAACCTTAATTAACAAAGACTATTTCTTTGTAGGGAGGTTTATATGAATATATTTGAAAATTTAATTAAAGTAGATGAAAGTGGAAATATAGTTTATAATTTATGGTTTGAATGGGATCATTTTAATATACCAAATAATCCACCAATATTAAGAAGTGTAATGCGTAAATTGATGGCTTTTTTTAATCATTGTTTAAAGTGTACAGCATTAGACGGCTGTTATCTTTTAGAAAGTAAAAGTCCACCTCAGCCATTACATGAGAATTGTGACTGTTCTAAAGTAAGAATAAGTCAAACAAAAGTAGAAAATAAAGCTCAAACCAGTTGTTCTATAGATAAAATTAGTAATTACATCTTTAATTCTGAAAATAATAAAGGAAAGAAAGATTTATTTGAATCATGGGGATATAGTATTGCAGATTCAGTTGAAATACAGAACGAATTGAAAAATCAAGCATTAAATAATTATATTAATGGCAATTATGAATTAAGAAATTTAGATCAATATGGACTGAGGCTAGCCATACCTGTGAATTTGCGAGGTAATAAGTTTTACTCGGGTTGGATGCTAGAGCCCGAAGGAAAAATAAGAAATATTACACCTTTTGGAGGACAAATCAATGAAAGAAAATGATATTGTAACTTTAATAAATTTAAAAAAAGAATATGAAAATAAGTATCTATATTTGCACACAAACGGAGTAGTATTAAAAATATTACCAAAAGGGAAAGCGAGAGTGCTATTTTTAAATGATAAAATAGTTGGTGACTATGCAGTGTTAGAAGTGGAAGAAACTGACTTAAAAAAAGAAGATTTGGTTTTACCTATAAATTTTGTAAAAGAACTTAAAACTAGTAATAAGATAAGTGAAGAAAATATTTCAAAAAAAGAGAACTTTGAAAAGTCAATTTTCAAAGAAAATGATTTGGTTGAACTTATTATTGAAGATGAGAAGTATACAAAATATGGATTACATAAAGGAGAAAGGGGAGTTGTGTGCATAAATTATTCTATAAAGAATACGGTTCTTGTCGACTTTTCTGGCTTTAATGAAAATGGGAAATTTTATGATGGAGATTGTGTTTCAGTAAATATAAAGGATTTAAAATTGATAAAATAAAATACGCTAAGATTTAGCGTATTTTTTATAATTTTAGCAAGCACTCCTTTTGTCATTTCGACCGCAGCCCATTTTTTCCCACCTTGTCATTTCGACCAACCCTGCCTCTGTCATTTCGACCGACGCGACCTATAGTCGCAAAGCGGAGAAATCTAAAACACATCTTTTGTCATTTGGACCAGAGCCGAAGGCGTCGTAGAGAAATCTATTTCTTTCCAACCGTGCCTAAGGCACTGTCATTTCGACCGCAGCCTGTTTTCTCTCATTTTGTCATTTCGACCGAAGGGCGTAGCCCGCAGCGGAGAAATCTACTAATAATTTTTATTTATATAAATCTAAATTATTAAAAAGAAAATCATCGTCACATAAAAATTCTGATGCTGTCATATTAAAACAATTTGCTAGGATAATTATAGTTGAAAGTTTAATATCTTTATATTTTTTTTGTAATATGACTTCTATTCCATTTGGAGTAATACCAGAAACTCGGGAAAGCTTATACACGCTCCAGCCTCTTTTGCTCATTAATCTTCCTAATTTATTTGATATTGCGTTCATAATTCCGTGTTTCTTATCCATGATAATATTAAAGCACTTTTACGCTAAAAAAACATATACTAAGCACCATGGTGCTTAGTAAAAAGTATAAATATTTTGTTGCAATTAAAAATAATATATGATATTCTAATAAAGGCTCATGCAGAGATGGCCGAGCGGTTTAAGGCGCACGCTTGGAAAGCGTGTGAGGTGATAAGCCTCCGCAGGTTCGAATCCTGTTCTCTGCGCCAAAAAAAACAAAGGGTATGGAATGAAAAAGAAATTACTTTCACTAGCAAGAAATTTCAGACAAAAAGATAACTTTATAGAAGATATCTTTGTATTTGCCGACAAAGATAAAAATTTAAACATTGCATATTTAAGGAATGCCAGAACGAAGATATATATTCATTCATTTAATTTAGAGGGGCATTCAACTGGATATATTTTTGTCCAAGTTCAACCAAATAAAAGACTATTTTTAAGTGAGGTTTACGCCTATCAACAATATCGAGGTAAAGGAGTTGCCTCCGCACTCAATGATATATTGTCCTTTGCCCTAAATGATTATGAGGGTTATGTAATTCGCGGAGAGTATGCGCCTCAGCAACTTTCCACTGACCGTGATTATAAGCGGGAGGTGCCACTGGAAGAACTTGAAAAACGTGCAAGAAAATTTTATAAAAATGCTGGCTTTGAAATTTTAAATGTAGAAGAATATAAAAATAATAAGGAAAACTATCCAGACTATAACTATGATGACGATTTTATTTTGTATGGAAGCGGAGAATCTAAGCAAATAGTGATAAAATCAGTAAAGAAACAAGAAAACCTGCCATATACAAAGATAGAAGGTATATATGTTAAAAATGATGCGATAGAACTTGCAAATCAAGAAGACGAAGCGGAATAACCGCTTTTTTTCATTTTGACCAGCCCTTCCTTGTCATTTCAACCGCAGTCCATTTTCCCTACCTTTGTCATTTCGACCGAAGGGCGTTTTTCCCTACCTATGTCATTTCGACCGGAGCAATAGCGTAGCGGAGAAATCTATCTTATTGTCATTTCGACCACCATACGCAGTCTTACTCTCACCTATGTCATTTCGACCGAACTCTGTTTTTCCATCTTGTCATTTCGACCGAAGGGCGTTTTTCCCTACCTATGTCATTTCGACCGAAGGGCGTAGCCCGCAGCGGAGAAATCTTTTTTACATATATTGTTAAAACCCGCCTAAACCACTGTCATTTCGACCATTCGGGGCTCCCCAAAAATGCTTTAGCATTTTAGGGGTGAACAAGCGGAGAAATCTCTCTTCTATTCCGCACCCAAATTTTTTTATTAGAATAAATACATTGTATGAAACAATATAATCGAGAAGACGCTGTGGCATATGCTAAGCGATGGGCTCTTGGTGCCAACCCAAGATATTATCATTTTGCGGGAATAGGTGGTGATTGTACAAATTTTATTTCCCAGTGCTTGTATGCCGGCGGTGGTGTAATGAATTATAATAAATATTATGGTTGGTTTTATATAAACTCCTTTAATCGTTCGCCCAGCTGGACGAGTGTACAATATCTCAATAGGTTTTTATTACGGCAGAGCGGAATAGGAGTAATCGGCGAAATTGCTCCTATAGAAAGTCTTGAGATAGGAGATATTATCCAGCTTAGGCAAAATCCTACACATTTTAATCATACCGTGATAATCACAAAAAAAGAAAGTAATAGAATTTATGTTTCTGCTCACTCAAATGACGCACTTAATAAACCTTTAGACGAATACTATTATCTCGAACTTTTGGGTATTCACATCAAGGGCATAATAGAATAGTGTTATCGTAAATTTTCGCTGGTCATCTTGACTGATGCGACCTATGGTCGCAAAGCATAGAAATCTTCCATAAATCTATAGCAATAAAAAAACCGGCATATGTCGGTTTTTTTAAGAGTCTTAGCAGTTAAGTAAACGCCAAATTCTGCCTTTAACTATCATAAGGATTAAGTCTACAATCCAAACAATGTTAAAACCGAAAATTAAGCGTATAAGACCTGCAACAAACTTGCCTTCACTAAATCTAGTAAAAGCGCCAAGAAGCCATGCAGTAAATGGGAATATTGCAAGAATGATACTTACAACTCTTCCAAGACCGAAATAATCTTTACTTGATTTTCTCTTTGCCATTTTAAATCCTCCTAAAAAAAGAATACTATAAAAAAGAGAAAATATCAAATAAAATAAAAAGAAAATTAATGATTATCTATTTTTTTCATGACAGAAATAAGTTCATCAGCATATTTAATAGCATCGTTTTCGCTAGTGGTTTCCACCATAACGCGAATTTTTGGTTCTGTACCGCTAGCTCGCACTAAAATCCTTGCCGAAAGAGGAAGTTTATTTTGGATATTTTTAATTTCTTGAGAAAGTATTTCGTTATTAATAATTCGTAGTTTGTCGTTAGTCCTGTAAGTGCGGTTTTCCTGAGGGTAAAGTTTCGCGTCAAAAAGTTCGTTAAGACTTTTTCCGCTTTCTTTAATAATTTCACTAAGTTTAATAGCGGCCAAAACGCCGTCACCAGTGCTTGCGTAAGAGGATAGTATTATATGTCCCGACTGCTCGCCACCAAGTGAAAGATTCATGTTTTCCATAGCCTCAATAACATATTTGTCACCTATATCCGTTCGTATCATGTTAATCTTGTTTTTTTCAAGAGCGTGGCAAATACCACTGTTGGTATGACTTGTGCCAACAACGGTGTTGTTTTTAAGTTCGCCTTTGCTTTTAAGGTGCTTTGCTAAAATATATATAAGTTTGTCGCCGTCAAACACGGTAAGGTCAGATGCTACTGCAATAATTCTGTCGGCATCGCCGTCAAAAGCAAACCCCACATCAGCCCCTGAAGTTTTCATAAGATGTTGTAAGTTTTCTATATGTAAACTTCCGCAACCTTCGTTAATTTTCTCTCCGTTTCCACTGACACCAGTGGTAAATACGACCGCACCTAAATTTTTGAATACCTTCTTAGCAATTTTGTAGGAAGCACCATTAGAGCAGTCCAGAGCAATTTTCATACCTTTAAAATCAAGCCTAGTCACGCTCTCCAAATGCTTTTCGTAAATTTTCACGCCATTTGTAAGGTAGGATAATTGCCCAAGTTTAGGACATACGAGAGGGGAGGAAAAAAGTTCTTCAAGTTCTTCTTCCTCTTTTTCACTAAGTTTTTTGCCGTCACAACCAAAAACTTTTAGTCCGTTATATTCTGGCGGATTATGTGAAGCCGACACCATAACACCATAGTCCGCATTAAAACGCTTAACAAGCAGTGCAACACAAGGTGTAGTGACAATACCTACATCAATAACATTTGCTCCAGCTTTCATTGCACCTACTGCAAAGGCAGAGGTAAGAAGACTGCCCGAAATTCGTGTATCCCTTCCAATTATGATTTTCGCACATCGTTTTTTCTGCCCCAGACTGTTGCCAAGTTTTTCGGCTGTGTCGGTGGAAAGGTCGCGACAAGCAATTCCGCGAATACCGTCAGTTCCAAAATATATTCCCATTTATTTCTCCTTTCTGTACTTTTTTGCGCGTTCTGGCTTTATAACTGGCTTAACTCTGCCAATTACAAAGTCGTCAGTATTTGTATTGTCGGTAATAGTAGTTCCCGCACAAATGTAACTGCCGTCAGCAATTTCAATGGGTGCGATAACATTCACATTGCTCCCAATAAAGCAGTCCTTTCCCACCTTGCATTTTTGCTTAATTTTTCCATTGTAGTTGACAAAAATCGCACCGCAGCCAATGTTGGTGTTATCCCCAATTTCGCAGTCGCCGATATAGGCAAGATGATTTGCTTTCACGCCGTCATGAAGGGTGGAGTTTTTAACTTCCACAAAATTTCCTATTTTCACATTGTCACAGGTTTTAGAATTTGGTCGTAGGTGTGAAAATGGACCAATTTGGTTGTTTTTTCCGACAATAGATTTTTCAATAACGCTATATTTCACTACACTGCCACTGCCGATAACGCTGTCAGAAATGTCACACCCCGAAAAAATATGTACGCCGTCGCCAATTTCGCAGTTGGTTAAGGTCACATTTCCGTGAATGACCACACCGTCACCAAAGGTGCAATTAAATATATGGGCAGTTTTCCTGTCCAAAAGTTTTGGTTTGTTTTTCAAAATATCACCTCAATATTCTTTATTCGTTAATAGCCTTAAATGTGTTTGAGAAAATAAAAAACTTTGGTATAATCAATAAAGAGTGAGCCACACTTGTTTGTCATTTCGACTGACACTTAGTTAACTTCGACCGACCCGTCTTCTGTCATTTCGACCGAAACTCTCTTACTTTGTCATTTCGACCGACCTATCTTCTGTCATTTCGACCGAAACTCTCTTACTTTGTCATTTCGACCGAAGGGCGTAGCCCGTAGCGGAGAAATCTATTTCAACAATAAACCGCCTAAGGAGATGTCATTTCGACCAGAGCCGAAGGCGTCGTGGAGAAATCTAAAACAACTTTGTAAGGTGGTGGCTTCCAAAAATTATGAGGTGTAATATGGACTGCGTATTTTGTAAAATCGTAAAAGGTGAAATTCCAAGTTATAAAATCTATGAAGATGAGTACACACTTGCTTTTTTAGATATCGCAGATGATATTGAGGGGCATACTCTTGTTATTCCCAAAAAACATTGCCATAATGTAATTGACTGCCCAAAGGCTGACCTTGCCCATGTAATGAATACCGTGCAACTCGTGTCTAAACATTTTACTGAGAAATGTGGCTATGATAGCGTTAATCTTATGAATGTAAATGAAATGGTGCCACATTTTCATATGCACGTATTTCCACGCCGTAAAGACGATGGAAAAGATATATATAAAACCTATCCAAAAATAGGTAATGACTTAAAACTACTAGCGGAAAAATTAAGCCTTAATGCTGCTCAACCAAATCGTAGCGTAAGCGTATCCCAAGACCTAGGCGAAGCGAAAAAAATAGTATTGTATACAGATGGTGCCTGCTCAGGCAACCCAGGGCTTGGTGGCTGGGCGGGTATATTACAATATGGAAGTCAAGAAAAAGAGGTGAAAGGCGGGGAAAGAGAAACTACAAATAATCGTATGGAACTTATGGCAGTAATCATGGGGCTAGAAAAGATAAAAGAGCCTTGTGAGGTAGATGTATACAGCGACTCAGCCTATGTTGTAAATGCGTTTGTTGAAGACTGGGTAGGCTCATGGCAAAAGAATAACTGGCACACAAGTGGGAAAAAAGAGGTGCAAAATATTGACCTTTGGAAACGCCTTTTAGTGCAGACCGCAAGACATAGCGTTTCGTGGCATAAGGTGAAGGGACACGCCGATAACGCACTTAATAATCGCTGTGACGCACTTGCGCGTGCCGAGATAGAAAAACTGAGGTTGCACACAAGCTAATTGGTCTCAAAATTTACTAGCACAAATTTTTCCAACCTTACCGCTTGGTTTGCCTCTTGCGACCAAAGGAAAATTGCATTAATTACCACAAAGCCCACCTAAGGCACCCCTTTGTCATTCTGAACAAAGTGAATAATCTAGCGAAGCGTAAAAAAGTGCCTAAGGCACTGTCATTTCGACCGAAGGGCTTAGCCCGTAGCGGAGAAATCTTTGCTCCACTTTTGTCATTTCGACCGGCGCGACCTTTGGTCGCAAAGCGGAGAAATCTGTTTTTCTCACCTTTGTCATTTCGACCATAGCCCGAAGGGCGACGCGGAGAAATCTAAAATAAAAAGCACACCACTTGGTGTGTTTTTTAGTCGTTAAGTAGAATATAAACTATAGATAATGGTGCTTGTCCTAACTTAATCTATATTAATCAACTTTTCATAAATACTCTCATAAATTGTAGGTGCGCTTGTTTTCCACTTGTGAATTGCCTCGTTAGCGGACTGGCGGATTTCAAAGTAAAAGGACTATGTCCGCTCTTGAAATCCAGAAGGACCCCTTAGGGAAGAAAACTCCCATTCCCAAAAAACTCAAAAGTTTTTCGGGGACCCGTGGGAGGTGGAGAAACCGCGAGGCAGCGAATCAAATCTTTGATTTGTGAGCGACCGACGAGTGGTGTCTGTCCTAACTTAATCTATATTAATCAGCTTTTCATAAATACTCTCATAAATTGTAGGTGCGCTAGTTTTCCACTTGTGAATTGCCTCGTTAGCAGACTGACGGGAAGGGGCTTTGATTTTAAGTTCAAACATAGGCACGGTAATAAGAGGCTCATAAATCCTAAGAATAACATTGTAAGAGCCGTCATCATTTTTGTTGTAAGTGGCAGTGTACTCTTGTGAGGATTTAACATTAAGTTTATTTATTTGAAGGTATTGTGAGATGTTTTCACGCAGAGAGAAAGGTATCCGTCTGTAAAGATAGGACAGGCATTCTCTTCCTTCATAGGTAAGAGAGAAAAGTTCCTTTCCTTGTTCAAGGTTGCCAAGTTTGTAGAGTAGTTTGGATTCAGTCAGGTCATGAATTATGGCTTTGCAGTCCATGTAGTTTTTAATCCATTCGTTTTTCACACTACAAATGTCCAAGATAGAGTCCTCGGTAAGGGGAATTTCCATCTTATCGAGTACAAATAACATCACAAGTTTGTCGAGAATCAACTGTTCTTTTTCACTAAGTAATTTTTCCATTACGCTTATTCTAACATGAAAAACGAAAAGTTGCAAATTTTTTTGTTATAAAATGCTTTGTTAATAACAATTAGTTGTGTTAAAATAAGGGGGAAAGAGGTAGATATGACAGAAAATCAAAACACATTAAAGTTTTTGTCCGCGTGTGATGAACTTATCACTGGAAAGTTTTTGGTCGCGGAAAACAAAATACAAAAAGTACTTGGTTTGCTTGCCGAAACTCCACAGGTGTATAGCCTTGTTGCCGAGTGCATGGAGCATTTTAATCGTGACCGAGAACTTGGTAAAGCCTTTGTACAGGGCTCAGGCGGAAAATTTCTTTGCATTATGCCAGATGAAGAGTATAAAGTGATAGCCTTAGTATTTTGCACACTTGCAGATATCAATGTTGGAAAAATTAATTTTATGGAGTTTGTCAAGAGGTTTTTCTCTGACGAAGGCGATAATCCATATAAACGTTTTATAAGCATAATGATAATACCTTTCAGGAATTTGATAGCCGAAGCATTTTCCTTCCCAAAGATAGAACTTGCACCTAAGCAAGACCAAATACAAGCGGAAGAGGTGTCCGAGCGGGTTGAAAAACAACCGGTATATGTTGATGAAGACATGGCAAATAAGATACTTAAATTTCCAACCGTTAGAAACTTAAATAGGGTGGACAGCGTTACAGGTCTTGAAAAACTTTGCGTAGTATGTCAAAGAATATGCGGACAAATGCTTGACGAACTTGAAAGTTTAAGACGGGACGCTCATACCGAGGAACTGCTTATGATTTGTTATGCACTAATAATGGCAACAGCTGACCAAGATTTAGATATGCTTAGGGCTTTAACATACGGCTTAAAATATGCAGGAAAGGGCGTTAAAAGTATAAAGTATCTTGTAAGGGAACTTGAAGAGAATATTGAAAGATTTATCAATGCGTTAGAAGATAACGACTAAAAAACCAGAAATTATAAGTGCCAGTATGGCGTGAGTAAGCTTTTGAACAGCGAACAGCCACACCGGCATTTTTATTTTGCTTAACATAGTAAGCGACTGAAGCATGGTGGAAAGCCCGCCAAAACTTATAACAAAACTTGCCGCACAAATTGCAAGATTAGAAGAAAAGGCAAGGGAGATATCTTTGCAACCTCTTGTAATTTCTATTAAGCCAGCTAGTACAGATGCAATAGGCTTAGGAAGCAGAGAAAGGATAGGGGAAAGCGAGGTTATTACAACAAAGAATATCGCGATAATAGCACCCACTGAGATTATACTTAGCGCGCTGTCTAGCACTAAACTCCCAATGTCAGAATTACTCTTGTCCACTTTAAAACTGTCGCGGCTTAACTCTTCTGCTTTAATTTTGCGATAAAGAAAGCCATTTAATAACGCTCCTAAAATATGTGATAAAAGAATGATGTAGCCCGCACGTGGAGAAGCAAGCATACCTACTCCCACCGCACCTATAATAAACATAGGACCCGAAGTGGAACAGAAAGAGGTCATTCTAAACGCCTCCTCGCGGGAAACCTTGCCAGAAAGGTAAAGGTCAGCTGTCATTTTGGCTCCTACAGGGTAGCCCGATATAATACTCATTAAAAAAACGTATCCAGAACTACTTGGTGTACGATACAATTTTTGCATAGGAAATCGAGAGGAAAATTTTTCAATACTGCCAAGAGAGGAAAGTACTTTGGTAAAGAATATAAAGGGCAGTACACTAGGCAGTACATTTAAAGCCCAAGCATTAATTCCTGCCAAAGTTTGCTGGATATAAAGTGTGGGAAAAATCACCATGCAAATAATGATGTAAAGAATGAAAACAGAAAGAAAAAAGCGATAATTTTTGAAAAAAGACCTCATAATTGTTTGACAGTAAAACTCCTATAATATATACTTAAATTTGTAATCACCTAACATACAATATGTATTAAAAATAAAATTGAGAAGGTAAAAAATGAAAATAAAAAAATTATATAAAAGGGCGCGTGCGGCTGAAAAGACGATAGTGTTTCCAGAGGCGGGCTTTAGTGATAGGACGATAGAGGCCGTTAAATATATTTCAAAAAAACGTCTTGCAAAACCACTGCTTGTCGGCGACGAAAGTGCGTTAATACTGCGTGATAAAAAACTTATAAATTTTGATATAGTAAATCCAAAAACATTTCCTTTTACTGAGCAACTAGCAAAGAGTTTGTATAAAAAGAGGAAAGAAAAAGGCCTTACCGAAGAGGAAGCCAAAAAACTTGTTTTAGACCCATATTACTTTGCCACTATGCTTGTTGAAGAGGGTTATGCGGATGGAATGGTTGCGGGCGCGGAAGCCACCACTGCCGATACAATTCGCCCAGCACTGCAAATAATCAAGACAGCCAAAAAAGGCAAAAAGATATCCTCAAGTATTCTTGTGTATGGAAAGAATAAATTTTTAAAGAAAAAAGTTTTAGTAATTTCTGACTGTGGCATCATGCCAAATCCTAGTGTTGATGAGGTTGTGCAGATAGCAAGCGATAGTGTAGAAACCTATTCGCTGTTAGGGCTTGAAAATCCAAAAGTGGCATTTCTATCCTATTCAACTAATGGAAGCAGTGAAGGTGAAAGCGTAGAAAAAATGCGTCTAGCGTATGCGAAGTTCAAAAAGAGTGGAATAAAATGCGATGGAGAATTGCAGTTTGACTCAGCCATGGTACCAGAGATAGCAAAAATTAAGTGTCCAGAAAGTCCACTTGAAGGAGATGCGAATATTCTTATTCTACCAAATCTAGACACGGGGAATATCATGTATAAAACGCTACAATATGTGGGCGGACTAAAGGCGATAGGGCCAATTATACAGGGGCTAAATAAGCCAGTGAATGACCTGTCGCGGGGTTGCAATGTCGACGATATAATAATGACAACAGTAATTACAGTGCTTCAATGCAAAAAGGAGGAAAAATGAAAGTATTAGTAATAAATGCAGGAAGTAGTTCAATTAAGTATCAACTTATGGACATGAAAAAGGAAGAGGTTGTTGCAAAAGGCCTTGTAGAGAAGATAGGTATTCCAGACTCTCAACTTACTCATAAGATAAATGGACAGGCATATGAATTTAAGAAGGATTTAAAAGACCATGCCGAAGGGTTAAAACTTGTTTTAAAAACGCTTCAAGACCCAAAGATAGGCGCAATTAAGTCCCTCGATGAAATCGATGCAATAGGTCATCGCGTTCTTCATGGTGGTACTATATACAGTGAAGCAACTCTTGTTACTCCTAAGGTAATAAAGGACCTTGAAAAACTTATTCCGCTGGGGCCATTACATATGCCAGCGAATATTGAGGGGATTAAGGCTTGCCAAAAGGTTATGAAGGGGAAACCAAATGTGGCACTTTTTGATACTGGCTTTCATGCCACTATGCCAGATTATGCCTCCACCTACGCAGTTCCATATGAATGGAAGGAAAAGTATGGCGTAAGAAAGTATGGCTTCCATGGTATGAGCCATGAGTTTATTGCAAGTGAAGTTGTTCGTATCACTGGCAAAAAGAATTTAAGAATAATCAACTGCCATATCGGAAATGGTGCCAGTGTGTGTGCAATTAAAAACGGTAAGTGCGTAGACACTTCAATGGGACTTACCCCACTTGAAGGACTTGTAATGGGCAGCCGCTCTGGTGACCTTGACCCAGCCGTACTTGAATTTGTAATGGACAAAACAGGCATGAATATAAATGAAATGCTCACCGCGCTTAATAAAAAGTCAGGTATACTCGGTATCAGCGGTGTGTCCAGCGACCAAAGATATGTGTTTGAGGCTGCAAATAAAGGTGATGCACGCTCACAACTTGCTATCGACGTAATGATTTATAGAATCAAAAAGTATATCGGTTCATATGCAGCAGCAATGGGTGGAGTTGATGTAATCGTGTTCACTGCTGGTGCAGGTGAAAATGGCTCGGATTTACGCGGACTTGTTATGAAAGATATGGAATTTTTAGGTGTTGACTTTGATGAAAAGGCGAATAAGAACTTCAAACGCGGGGAGGTAAATCTTCTTTCAAAGAAGAGGTCCAAAGTTAAAGTGTATATGATACCAACAAATGAGGAACTTTTAATTGCACGCGAAACAGCACGTGTAGTTAAAAACTCAAAATAAAATGCAAAAACACTTGACAAAAGGCAAGGAAATAAATATACTAAGCAAAGTAAGATAATTAAAGGAGGAGAAAATGGCTGTTCCAAAGGGTAAAGTATCAAAGGCTAGAAGAAATACAAGAAATTCTGCAAATTTTAAAGCAAACGCACCTACACTTGTAGAGTGCCCAAAATGTCATGAATTAAAGGCACCACATAAAGTATGTTCAAAATGTGGCACCTATAAAAATGAAACAGTTGTAGATACTGAAAAGAAGAAAAAATAGACATATCAATGTCATTTCGACCAACGTGGAGAAATCTAAAATAAAAAAGTGGCAAAGCCACTTTTTTTATTCCAATATTGTCATTTCGACCGCCCATAACTTTGTCATTTCGACCGACTTCTTCCTCTTGTCATTTCGACCGAAGTTTAGGGATCCCGCAAATGCGACAGCATTTGTGGGAAGAGGAGCAACCATGCGTCAGGCGAGCATTGCTTTTGCAATGTGAGTTTCAGCTTGTGTTGTGACGACGTAGCGGAGAAATCTAAAAAAAGCGTCTAAGAAGCAAAAAAGTGGCTCAGCCACTTTTTTTTATATTGTCATTCTGAACGTAGTGAAGAATCCAGCGTAGCGTTAAAAGGTGCCTAAGGCACTGCCATTTCGGACTTCACCTACAACTGTCATTTCGACCGAAGCCAAATTTTCAACTTGTCATTTCGACCGAAGGGCGACAGCCCGCAGCGGAGAAATCTTTTTTATAATCATTGTCATCTTTGTTATCATGAGCGGAGGGAAGCGTAGTCGAAGGGTTTAGGCGCTTAAGGCACTGTCATTTCGACCGCTGCGACCTATGGTCGCAAAGCGGAGAAATCTATAAATAATTTTTCCAAGTGGTGTCTGTCCTATCTTGTACTATTATGCATGCATACTACCACAATATATAGTGTTGGGAGAAGAATTTAACATTAGCACCAATTTTCTTTACAAACGCTTTAAAAATTTGCTAAGATATAAATATCTTAAAATTAGGAGATGTTATGAAAATTGTTGTAGACGCTTTTGGCGGGGATAACGCACCAGTAGAGATAATTGAAGGGGTGCTTCTTGCTATAAAAAAACATAAGAACTTAGAGGTTATTCTTTGTGGTGACGAAGAAAAAATCAAAGAGGTATTGGCGGGCAGAGAGGAGCGAATAGAAATCTCTCATGCTCCAGATGTTATTTTAAACACCGATCATCCAACGAATGCAATAAGACATAAAAAGGATTCTTCTCTTGTAAGGGCATTTGATTTACTTAAAGAGCGTGATGATATTATTGGTCTTGTGTCTGCAGGCAGTACAGGAGCAATTCTTACAGGTGCAGTTATGAAGATAGGCAGAATTAAAGGTATATCTCGTCCCGCACTTGCTCCAATTCTTCCAACCAAAAAGAAAAATGATGTTATAATAATCGACAGTGGCGCAAATGTCGATTGTAAAAGTGTGAATCTTCTACACTTTGCACTCATGGGTTCAGCATATTATTCAATTAGATATGGTATTGAAAATCCAAGAGTAGCACTTCTTAGCAACGGTGTCGAAGAAGGTAAGGGTAATGAACTTACAAAGGAAACCTATCCGCTTCTTGCAAATGCTCCAATCAATTTTATAGGTAATCGTGAAGGATGTGACTTCATGAGTGGAGATGTGGATGTTATGGTTGCAGATGGCTTTGCTGCAAACGCACTTTTAAAGGGAACAGAGGGTGCTGTATCTGCGGTTATGAGTATTCTCAAACATTCCATTAAATCTCACTTTTCAAGTAAAATCGGCTACCTTTTCATGAAACCTACTTTTAAAGATATTAAAAATCGCGTAGATGTTCAGAAAAAGCATGGTGGTTCGCCGCTTCTCGGTTGTAAGAAACTTGTAGTTAAAAATCATGGTGGTTGCAAAAGGCTAAATATTCTTGCATCGCTTGAGCAAACAATGCTTTTACACGAGAAAAATTTGAATCAAAAAATTGAAGAGGCTCTTGCCTCGCTAGTTGAGGTCAAAAGTGAATAAAATAGGCTATAAATTTAAAGATGAAAGTCTGTTTAAAAGGGCAATGACGCATAGTTCAAAGTCCGCAGAAAATTATGAAAGGCTTGAGTTCTTGGGTGATGGAATACTCGACTTTGTTGTAGGTGAGTATCTTTTCAAGCATTCGGGTGAAGCAGAAGGCAAACTTACGGTAATTCGCTCACATTTTGTATCAGAAAATAACCTATGTAAGGTGTTTGATAAACTCGGACTTGAAAAATTTATAGAGCTTGGCAAAAGCTATCAAGGAGAGGTGTCAAAGGCAATTAAGTGTGATATAGTGGAGGCACTTATCGCAGCCATTTATCTTGATAGCAACCTTAAAAGGGTAACAGAGTTCATAGAAAAACAACTTAACCTGTGCCAGTTCAGAGATATAAAGGACGATAACTATAAATCGCAACTTCAAGAACTTGTACAAGCCAGTTTTAAATGCAAAATGCAGTATGTGACCGAGCCAAGTGAAGAGGGCTTTAAATCCAGTTTTTATATGGACGAAGATAAAATATCAAGTGGCAAAGGTAAAAGCAAGATGGAAGCCGAGCAAGAAGCGGCACAAAAGGCGATTAAGAAACTATTTTTGATAAAAAAATGAAAATAGTTTGGTAAACGCGATAAAAAATGATAAACTTTGAGTAGAAAGAGGAACTTATGATTTTCAAAAAGATAGAAATGGTAGGCTTTAAATCATTTGCTGATAGAACAGTAATTGAATTTGATAATAATTTTACAGCAATAGTAGGGCCAAACGGGTGCGGAAAAAGCAATGTGTCCGATGCAATAAGATGGGTACTAGGTGAACAAAGTCCAAAAACTCTTCGTGGAGATTCCATGCAAGATGTCATTTTTAATGGAACGGAAAAGAGGCGGAGTTTATCATATTGTGAGGTTACTCTTACTTTTGACAATTCCACTCGTTTTTTCAATTTTGATTATGACGAACTAGCAATAACAAGAAAACTTTACCGCTCAGGTGAGAGTGAGTATCTTATTAATCGAAACACCTGTCATCTTCGCGATATTACAAATCTACTCTATAACAGCGGACTTGGCAAAAATGGATATTCAGTAATCAGTCAAGGTAAGGTCACCGAACTTGTTGATGCAAAACCAGAAAACCGAAGGGCGATGTTTGAAGATGCTGCCGGCATAAGTAAGTATAAGAATGATAAACGCGAGGCGGAAAGGAAACTTGAACGCACTCGAGATAATCTTACAAGGGTAAATGATATTCTTAGTGAAATTGAAAGGCAGATGGGGCCACTTAAAAAGCAGGCTGAAAACGCCAAAAAATATCTTGAATATAAGGGCAGCTTAAAAGACCTAGAAGTAAATGCATATATCTATCAGTATGAAAACGCCAATGATATCAAGGAAAAGATAGATGTAAAACTTAGGGCGATAAGGGAGCAACTTGCACTTCGCCAAACAGAACTTGATAAAGCAAATGATGCCTATAATAAAAGCATGCTAGACCTTACTAATTTCGATAGGATTTTGGCATCTCTCAACCAAAATATCTTAGATATGACGGTATCTCTTGAAAAGCAGGAAGGGGAAACTAAGGTTGCAAGAGAGAGAATAAATTACACACATAAAGAAAATGATAGGTTGTATCTTGATAAGACAAATTGTGAAAAGACAATAGAAATCTGTAAAGAGCAAACTACTCAAAAATTATCAGAAAGAGATAAGTGCAAACAGGTACTTGAAATATTAGATAAAAGCTTTAATGAACTTTCAAATACATATCTAACGATAGCAAATGAACTCACACAAAGTGAGGACGAAGCCGGACAAAGCCAGCAAAAGATTATTGAAACGTTAGGCTCTTTGTCTGATGTAAAAAGCAGTGCAACAAAACTCACCACAGAGAAAGAACTTCTTTCCTCAAGCCTAGAAAATCTTGAAAATGATATTACTGCTTTGACATCAAAAAAAGATGAAATAGAGAAAGAGTATTCAAATGTGGTTGGTAAAATCACAACTATGTCCACAGGGCTACATGAGTTAAAAGCCGAATGTGATAAACTAAGTGCTGCAAATTATGTTATGGAGCGGGGCTTACGCGAACTTGAAGATGAGAAAGCCAACACTATCACACAAATCAAGGTTTATGAAAATAGACGTAAACTTTTAAGTGACCTTCAAACAGAGTATGAGGGTTATTCCTATGCTATTAAGAAACTCTTAAAAGAAAGCGAGAGAAATAACGGCTTAAAGCAAAAGATAGTGGGCGTAGTTGCATCACTTATAAAGGTGCCAGAGAAGTATGAAACAGCGATAGAGGTTGCTCTTGGCGGTGCGGTGCAAAATGTTGTCACTTTTGATGAAGAGGGTGCAAAAGAACTTATTTCCTTCCTCAAACAAAATCAGTTTGGTAGGGCGACTTTCCTTCCAATTACCTCAATGAAACGCCGAGACCTTGATAGAAAACTTGTGTCAGGAAAACAAGGCGTATTTGGGGTTGCCAGTGATTTAGTTACTTTTGATAGGACGATAGACAATGTTGTAAGCAACCTTCTTGGAAGCACCGTAATTGTTGACACGCTTTTTACAGCGGTAAACCTTGCAAAGAGTGCCGGTTATGCCTATAGAATTGTCACACTTGACGGCGATGTAGTAAATCCACAAGGCTCACTTACCGGTGGTAGTAAAAAGACAGAATCAGCTAATCTCATGGGTAGGGCAAGAGAGATTGAAACTCTCGCTGATGAGATAGTAAAACTAAATGTTAAACTTGAAAATATAACTAAAAATATAGAAGAGAATAAACAAAACGCAGTAACAAGTAAAACAAAACTTGAAAATTTAAATAAACAGCGTAGTGATACTGAAATCGCTCTCGCACAGGAAAAAGAGAAAGAAAATAGATATTCTATCTCACTCAATGAGGTGTCTGACAATTTAAGAGTAAGCGAAATGGAGGCAGAAACTGTCAAGAATAAACTTGCACTTATTGAAGATGACCTTGCTCGTACCGCCAAAATTGAAAGTGCTTTAAGTGGAAATAGGGTGGACGCTGACGAACTTGTTAAAGAAAAACGTGAGAAATTCGAAACACTTCGTGCCGAACGCGATAGAGTCAGTGATAATATCTTGTCAGTCAAGGTTGAAATTGCATCTAATAAGGCAAAACTTGATTCTATAATCAGCGACCTTGAAAGACTAGAAGAGGAAATTGAGAAACAAAAACTTAACTTAGTCGCTATTGACTCGCAGATAGAGAAAAATAATGAATTTATTGACTCTGCCGAGGCAATGATTAAAGAAAGGCTATCCTCTGCACCAGCCTCGGCACAAAAGGCTGAACTTGAAGCCGTAATAGGGAAGCGTGATGAGGTAGAAAAAGGCAAAGTGACCTTGTCAGATAAAATAAAACAACTTGACGGCGAAAAAGCAAGGGTGATGGAGGAGATATCACTCCTAAACGATAAGAAATTTAGGGAAGAGATGAATCTTCAAAAGGTAGACACCGAACTTGAACAGATGCAAGAACGAATATATGAGGAGTATAGCCTTGTATACACTGACTGCCTTAATTTCCGACGTCCAGAATTTGATATCAATGTGGCAATGCCAGAGATAAATAAACTCAAAAAGAGTATTTCCGCACTTGGCTATGTCAATGTAAATGCGATAGAGGACTGTAAGGTGCTGCTTGAGCGTTATGATGACCTATCCTCGCAGTGTGATGACCTTCATAAGGCGGAAGACGACCTTACAAAGATAATCAAAGACCTTTCAAGCATTATGATAGAGAAGTTTAATAATGAACTTGATAGAATTAATGAAAGTTTCAAACTTACCTTCCGCGAACTGTTCGGTGGCGGCACAGCTAAACTCGCTCTCAGCGATGAAAGTAATCCACTTGAAAGCGGGGTAGAGATTTTTGCACAACCTACCGGAAAGAAAATTCAGAATATGACCCTTCTATCTGGTGGTGAAAAATCCCTCACAGCCATGGCGGTAATTTTTGCGATACTAAGGATAAAACCACTGCCATTCTGCCTGTTTGATGAGGTTGAGGCAGCACTTGATGACTCAAACGTAGAAATTGTTGATAAATACTTAAAGAAATTATCAAATGAAACACAGTTTATCTTGATTACTCACAAAAAACCAACCATGGAATACGCCGAAGCACTTTTTGGCGTAACTATGGAGGAAAAAGGTGTGTCTAAGATAGTGTCAGTAAAACTCGCAGATGCAATAAAACAGGCACAGGAGGGCTAGAATGGGGCTTTTTAAAAAGATAGGTAAGGCACTTAGTAAAACACGAGAGGCCTTTGCAAGAAGGATAGACGCCATGCTCAGTCATGGCGAGCTTGATGATGACTTTTATGATGACCTTACCGACCTTCTTATTTCCTGTGATATAGGTGTTAGAACAAGCATGGAGATAGTGGACGAACTCCGTCTTCGTGCAAGAAAAGAAAAAATTCGCACAAGTGAAGATGTCAAGAACGTTCTTAAAAGAATTCTTACTGATGAGTTTGCGTCTTTACCAAAAATCAATATACAGTATCCGGCTATTATCACAATAATAGGGGTAAATGGTGTAGGCAAGACAACTACTATAGGAAAACTTGCCCAGCATTTCAAGAATGAGAAAAAGGATATCACTTTGGTTGCAGGCGATACCTTCCGTGCCGCTGCTGCCGACCAACTCACTCAGTGGGCAGAGCGTACTAAAACAAGGATTATAAAGCAGGCCGAAGGTGCAGATGCCGCCGCAGTAGTTTTTGATGGAATTACAAGTGCGAAAGCAAAGGGGACAGATGTTCTTCTTGTTGATACTGCGGGTCGCCTTCATACAAAGATAAACCTTATGGAGGAACTTAAAAAGATAGATAAAATAATTACAAAAAATTATCCTGAGGCAAATAGGTATAATTTTATCGTGCTTGACGCTACCACAGGGCAGAATGCGTTAAACCAAATCTCAGCCTTTAATGATTTTGTGAAAATCGATGGCATAGTGCTTACAAAACTTGACGGCACAGCAAAGGGTGGGGTAGTCGTGGCAATAGAAAAAGATTATCATCTTCCAGTGGTGTTTGTAGGCACCGGCGAAGGCAAAGACGACCTTGAACCATTTGACCCCGCCGAATTTATAAACGGATTATTCTAGGTGCATAAAGCACCTTTTTTATTACGCTCACCTGTCATTTCGACCGTTCGGGGTTCCCCAAAAATGCTTTGGCATTTTAGGGGTGAAAAGCGGAGAAATCTTACATTTTTTGCTTACTTTTTCAAAGTAAGGCGTTACACAGACGACATCTTTAAATTAACAAAACAAGGCTTCGTCAGCAAGCATCATGGGGACGGGGGACTTTGCATGCAAATAATAATTTTAATCTGGACTGGCGGACTTTCCGCAAGGAAAGCGGAAAAAGAGAAATGTATCATTTCTCCCGCGTAGTCCAAAGGACACCTTATTTGGAAGAGGACTAGGTGGAGAAACCGCGAGGACAGCGGTTAGCCATGTAAAGCATGGCGTGTCCGCGTAAAAATTTGTATTTAAAATTGGGACAATTAAAAATATAAATTTCCGAGTGGTGTCTGTCCTAATTTTGATGTACAAGCAAAATTTGACATTTTCCGACATATATATTTCCTAAGTAGGTAAACGCCTACGATAAGGAGATATTTATGATATTTGAAAGTTTGGCTACCTTTAGTTCAAAACTATATTTTTTCACATCTTTTGTAAATACAACCCAAGGTTTTCCACAACCACTTACGAAAGAGGAGGAAAAGGAATGTCTTGAAAAGATGAAACAGGGTGATATGCGTGCAAGAGATATCCTGATAAATCATAATTTAAGACTTGTTGCACATATCGTGAAGAAGTTTAATAACACAATGGAAGCAGACGATTTAATATCAGTAGGCACTATCGGACTTATAAAAGCGGTAGATAGTTTTGACCCAAATAAGGGGGCGCTACTAAGTACCTACGCTTCAAGCTGTATTCAAAATGAAATACTCATGCTTCTTCGTTCCAATAAAAAGCATAAGGATACGGTGTCATTAAGTGCAGTATGTAAAGGAAAGGAGGGGGACGAAGAAACTACTCTTGAAGGGGTAGTTGGAGTAGTTCTTGATGATGAAATTATAGATACTGTAGAAAATAATTTCATGATGGATAAGGTGTATAAAGCAATGGAAAATTGCCTTTCCGATGTGGAAAGGGCGGTAATTAAATACCGCTTTGGATTAGATAACCAAAAACCGCTTGCTCAGCGTGAAGTTGCAGCCATTTTAGGGCTTTCACGTTCATATATTTCACGAATTGAAACAACTGCACTTAAAAAACTCGGAAAAACCATGAAAGATGAGGAAGAAAAATATTAAAAAATAATTAAAATTTGCTTGCCAATATATAATAAAGTAGATATACTAAAAAAAAGAGGCAATAAAAATTGAAAAAGGAAGAGTTTTATAAGGTAGTAGAAAAATTGGTATTACCACTTTTCACCGGTTCATATATATGCGGTGAGGAGGCGTCTAGTTCGCGTGATAGCGAAGTGGCATATGGTAAACAGAACTCGCTACTCATAAAACCAAGCAAGGCAGAGGAATATCGTCTTGTCCTTAAACGTGGACAACCCTTCAAAACTTCTGAACTAAGTTTGTTAAAATCTATTATCTATGAGATGAATGTCATTGCGGAATTAAATTTGCAAGACGATAACTATATTACCACTCTTCAAACTCACGCACTTGAAAAGGCAATTTGCCTAAGTTTAAGCGATGCAGATATAACCACCACACTTTTAGGTATTGTCAATGAACTTGATAGATGGGCAAGCCGTACCTATGAAGGTAAGCGGGTGGCGATAGGATTAATAATAAATGAAACACTTGATGCAGAAAAAGAAAATGCATTGCATTACACTGAGATATTTGATAAAGACTTTTTCGCACTACTAAGTGATGGTAAGATGTCCTTTTTGGAGTTCGGAAGGGACGGCTACCTGTCTGGTTATGTGCAATTAGGTAGGGTAAAGGCTTATCCTACAATAGCACCGCATGAATTTGAGCAAGTAGCTCGTTATTGTAATGAAAGAAGGGTTGGTGTAATACTTACTGAAAATGGAGATATACTTATATTCAAAAATAGACAACTTCTTTTTTCAAAACGCCGAGGAATGTGGAATGTCTACTCACATGACGAAGTGATACAGCTGCTTTCTTATAGAGGCAACTATTCCCTTAAAGATATCAGAAAATCAATTTATTATACTGCGCTTGACTGCTCTTTTGCGTATAGCGGTGGTATACTTGTACTTATTAATAAGGATATGGTAGAGGACGCACTTGTGCATATAAATGCACATGATATTTTAGACGCAAAATATTATGAGATGAAGAAAAGACAAGAAATTGAGAATGCAAGTAAACTTTATAATCTTCAAAATCTTTCAAGTGTTGAAGCTATATATTCACATGATTATGAAACCTTTTTATCGGAGCAAAAATGTTATAAATCCCAGTGCCTAAGAAAGATAATTAATGGTAAGCCTTTCTATGAGCTTAACCGAAAAATGCGTCAAGAACTTGTTGCCATGGACGGCGCAACAATAGTCGACTTTGATGGTACAATTATTGCTGTCGGTGCAATACTAAAAATCGAGGCGGGCAGTGAGGGCGGAGGACGCCTTGCCGCAGCCACCACACTTGCTAAATACGGCAACTCAATTAAGATATCGCAGGACGGAATCATCCAAGCCTTCTATGCAGATAAGAAAACCGGCAAACTTAAAAACCTGTTTAACGTAGGTTAGAAAAAGCACCAGTCGGTGCCTTTTTATTTAATCATTTAATAGAACCCGCCTAAGGCGGTGTCCTTTCGACCAACCGAACCATGTCATTTCGACCGTAGCCCGATAGGGCGGAGCGGAGAAATCTGTCCTAATAAAAAAAGGGCATAATGCCCTTCAGTTATGTTATAAGCCGAGTTCTGTATTAAACAGTCATCTATCTAGTTTAATTGTTGCCAATTAAATCAAGCGGTGCGTTAAAAGGCGGGAGAGAACAAGCCCTAATGCCTTTTTGACCTTGCTTCAGGTGGGGTTTACAGAGCCTCAGTTGTCACCAACCAAGCGGTAGTCTCTTACACTGCCTTTCCATCCTTGCTCGCGCAAAACGCGGGCGGTTTATTTCTGTTGCACTATCCTTGAAGTCGCCTTCACTGGCCGTTAACCAGCACCCAGTTCTCTTGAAGCTCGGACTTTCCTCATCTTGCGATGCGACTGTCTGCATAACTGATATCAAGAGTATAGCATAGGGGAAAGATAAAGTCAAGTTAAAAGAACATTATTGTCATTTCAACTATTTTTATTTGTCATTTCGACCGGCGCGACCTTTGGTCGCAGAGCGGAGAAATCTATCTCCCTCCTCTGTCCTTTCGCCCCCACCTTGTCATTTCGACCGTAGCCCGATAGGGCGGAGCGGAGAAATCTATTTCCCCATTTATGTCATTCTGAACAAAGTGAAGAATCCAGCGTAGCGTTAAAAGGTGCCTAAGGAATTGTCATTTCGCCTAACGCCCGTTTTTACTACCATGTCATTTCGACCGTAACGCAGTGGAGCGGAGAAATCTAAAACAAAATCTCATGCAATTTATTTGTTTAAACTTCCTTCTTTTGTCAATAACACTCATATGACAAAGAAAGAATATGTAGAGAAAATGGCAAATCTGATAGTAAATAGGGTACGCTTTCATGCACCTATTGTTTACGATGATAATATAGACTTTGAGATACTTGAAATAATAGGTATAGACCCATCTCTTCCTGTTTTTAAGTATGAAAAGTCATTAGATAATGTGATGACTAATGCTTTTCTTATGGCACAAAAAGAGGTAGAATTTAATCTAATCACAACACAACAGCCTATATGCAAAAAAAGTAAAATAAATATGCTAAAAAACTTTGTATATATAAAAGAAGAGGAACTTGGCTATGGGCTTCTTGCAAGTATAAATGCACTGAATATAAATTATAAGTCAGGGATAGAATTTAATAAAGAGATAGAAGAAGATTATATCAAAGTCAATGATGAAATAGTAAATCTAAACTATCAAAACTATTTTTTGCATAAAAAGGCATCATCAGAGGGGATAGTATATGAAATTAAAGAGTTTTTACTAAATGGTAAAAACTTTATTGTAAATTTTACAAACCTTAGGGAGGAAAAGTGCATAGCAAGCTTTGAAATCAATGTAGTTCTTCCACGCGGATATTATCATTTTAAAAGGGAAAATAATGCGGTGAAAATCACCTCGCTTACAAGTGGTGAAACAGCGTATTTTAATTTTATTTCAAAAAACGCAAAGTTCAGTTTTTCAACAATAAGCGGACTTGAATCTTCCACTCATGCCTGTATTAATATGCGGGTAAATGTTTCGTTAAATGGGAAAGGTCAAAAGCGGTTTTATTTTAATTATGGTGAAAATAAATATTGTTTTTCTTCGCCTCATGATATTGATGAATTTTTTGAGATTTCACAAAAAAAAATGAATGAAATCTTTGATATAAAGGTGCTATCTCGCGATAAAAGTTTTGACGAAGAGTTTAATCGCTCTTTGCCCCAGAAAATCTGGCTTTCATGGCTAAAAATGTCTACAGATGAAGAAAACGAAAATAAGTATATAAAATTAAAAAATTCAATAGCAAAAAAGACTGGCGATGCATGGCAAATTAATGAAGATTTTAAAGGACTTAAACAGCTTCAAATCTACGGAAATTCGGGCTATAGAAGGGTTTTTATAGTAGAAGGAAATCAGCGATATATCTTAAGCGGTAAGACAAAGTTTTTCAACTTTACAACCGTGACAAATGAAATTTTTCAAAAAAATAATGAAATATATTTGTCTTTTGGCTCCTAGCATGATATAATAACCCCGAAATGGAAAAACGAATACCACTTGCCGAGCGTATGCGCCCAACCTCAATAAATGACTTTGTAGGGCAGGAGCATATTGTTGGTAAGGACACACTTCTATATAGAGCAATTAAATATGGTACACTGGGCAGCTGTATCTTTTTTGGGCCAGCAGGGACAGGAAAGACTACACTTGCAAATATTGTGGCAAATAATTTAAAGGCAAACTTTGTCAAACTTAATGCAATATCAAATGGTGTGGCGGACGCCAAAGCGATGATAGAGCGTGCAAGACGGGAAAAACAAATGTTTGGCACCGACACCTTCTTGTTACTTGATGAGTGTCATCGCTGGAATAAAGCACAGAGTGACTGCGTGCTTGAGGCCATAGAAGACGGCAGTATTTTCTTTATAGGTTCTACCACTGAAAATCCATATACTTCAATGACACGGGCGATAGTTTCAAGATGTAGGGTGTTTGAATTTAAACCTCTTACAAGTAAAGATATCAAAAAAACACTTAAAAGGGCGTTACAAGATAAGGAAAAAGGGCTTGGAAATATGCCGGTGGAAATAAGCGAAGAAGCCCTTGATTATCTTGCATATGCAAGTGGTGGTGATGGAAGAAATGCGTTAAATTCACTTGAACTTGCGGTTATGACAAGTAAACCTAGTAAGGATAAAAAAATACATATAGACCTAGAAATTGCGAAAGAGTCCACTGATAAAAAAGCAATTTCTCTTGATGAAAATCAATACTACGATAATCTTTCTGCCTTTTGTAAAAGTTTAAGAGGCAGTGACGCAGAGGCGGCTTTATATTACGCAATGCGACTTATAAAAGCGGGCTGTGACCCATTAGTAATTGCAAGAAGGCTAGTCGCTCATGCTTCGGAAGATATAGGCATGGCAGACAGCAACGCACTACTACTTGCTATCAGCGCGCTTACAAGTTGTGAAAAACTGGGGCAACCTGAATGCTTACTCACGCTAACTCATGCAATAATATATCTGTGCGAAGCGGAAAAATCGAATGCGGTAGTAAAAGCAATGCATATGGCTCTTGATGACGCTGAAAACCACATCGGTAGAGTGCCAAATCACTTAAAAAACCATGCAAGTACAAATAAAGACGGTCATGGTAAATATAAATATCCACATGACTATGGCGGATATGTAAAACAGCAATATATGCCAGATACGTTAAAGGATAGAGTATATTACAAGCCAAGCGAAAACGGACGCGAGAAAAATTTAATAAGGAAAAAAGGGAGAGGATAAAATGTTCGGACATAGATACGACGGGAAGAAAGTAAAAGGAATGAATGTAATTGATAAGGCGGGGCCATTTTTTATGCCTCAGCGTATTGACGCAGTCAATTATATAAATGTAAAAGTACCATGTGCAAATATAGATAAGTTTTTGGCAGATGAAAGAAAGACAGGCACGCATTTTACATATATGGATATAGTTTTTGCGACTATAGTTAGGGTGTTATATATGCGACCAAAACTCAATAGATTTATCATGCGCGGCTCAACTTATCAAAGAAAGGGAATATTCATCTCCTTAGATGTTAAAAAAGAAATGCGTACTGATGAAGGCGAGTCTATGACCTTAAAGTTCCCATTCACAGGCAGAGAGAGCATATATGAAGTTAAAAAGATAGTAGACGAAGAAATCGCAAAAAATATGGCAAGCGATGACCACGCCACTACAGAAGTAGCATCAGTATTCACTCATATGCCTGACTGGATGTTCCGCTGGGCAATGGCAGTGATAAGATTTTGTGATAGACATGGTTTGCTTGGTAAATTATTTGCAAAAGCAAGTCCATTTCATACCAGTTGCTTTGTGACAAATCTCAAGTCAATTAAATTGAAGTATGTTTATCATCACTTGTATAACTTTGGTACTACCAGTATTTTCATTTCTATGGGTAAAGAGAAAATGGAGCCAGTAGTTGTAAATAACAAAGAATTGTCGATAGCAAAAATTATGAATCTAGGTATATCACTTGATGAGCGTATTGCCGACGGACTGTATATGGGTAAATCTCTTAGAATAATAGAGGATATAATGTCAAATCCAGAATGTCTAAAAGAGAGCCTGCCTGATGACGGCACGGTGCCAACAAAAATCAAAAAGACAAAAAGAACTAAGAAAACAAAGACTAAAAAGGATAAAAAAGTCAAAACTAAAAAAGAGAAGAAACCCAAGAAGATAAAACCACTTAAAAACAAAGAAAAAGCGTTAAAGCGTACAAAAAAGAAGGATAAGGAGAAAGAGTAAGTTCTAAAATCATTTTGAATAACAAGAAAAGTATGCTAAAATTGAGATAAACAAAGGAGCAAAATGAAAACAATAATATATTTTATTCTTTCCGTGCTGGTAATCGTATATGTCGCTGTATTATGTATGTTTAATATACTGGGCGAAACTGCGATAATGGCTTGGGACACATGGGGAAAAATACTTAAAGGTATCGCAGACTATGGCGGGCTTGCACTTGTATTTTTGTATGCCCTTGTAAATTTCTTTGGCAGTCCACTAAAAATAGTCTTCTTCGTACTGCTTACACTTGTAATAATAATTTATATCCTCACTTGTACCATTCCATCTTTCTTTCAAGGCTTGTTTGGTATAGGCGGAGGTAAAGAAGGAGCGGAAGCATTAGCCCAATGGATAAATTTCTAATAGTAGACGGAAATAGTATAGCAAACAGAGCATTCTATGCCCTCCCATTTCTCTCAAATCATGAGGGGAAGGCATCGGGTGCTGTTTTTGGTTTTGCAAATATATTAATAAAACTGATAACGGAACAAAAACCCACACATATCGCGGTAGCATTTGACCATGCAAGAAAAACCTTTCGAAATGAGATTTATGCGGATTATAAAGGTCAAAGAAAGCCTACTCCGCCAGAACTTATAACTCAATTTCCGGTAATAAAAGAGATGTTGCAAACTATGGACATCAAGACCTTCGAGTATGAAAATATAGAGGCCGATGATATCATAGGTACGCTTACCAAAAACTGTGACTGTGAAAAAATACTTCTTTCAGGGGATAGGGATTTACTACAACTTATCAATGAAAACACCTTTGTTTGGCTTACAAAGAAGGGTGTTACTGAGGTTAAGAAGGTGGACTTAAAGGTCTTACAAGAGGAGTACAACCTATCTCCAAGTCAGGTAATTGAACTAAAAGGCCTAATGGGGGATACAAGCGATAATATAAAAGGAGTAAAAGGTATAGGGGAAAAGACGGCGTATTCACTTCTTGAAGAGTATGGCGATATCAATGGAATATATGAAAATATTGATAAAATAAATGGAAAACTCAAAGAAAAATTAATTGACGGTAAAGAAGACGCCGATATTTCCAAAACACTTGCGACAATTAAAACAGACTGCGATTTTCCTTTCAATATTGAAGAGTGTAAACTTAAATTTCCATTTAATGAAAGAGTGCATGAATTTTTTGTAAAATGGGATTTTTCCTCCCTTGTAAAAAATAATAGCCTGTTTGGTAAAACCATCTCGCCAATAAAAAAAGCAGAACGTGAGGAACTTTCTCATGAGACTTTGCAAAATCTTGTTTCTTCCTTTGTCATTTCGACCACCTCTTCATCTGTCATTTCGACCGTAGCGGAGAAATCTTTTGCATATAACTTAAAAAAGATGACCTTTGCTTTTAATAAAGATAAAGAATACTATCTAAATGATAATTACACAATGTTCGGTAGTGAACTTTCACTCGAACAGGCCTGCCAAATATTAAAACCAATATTTGAAGATAAAAATGTAGTGAAATTAACTATTGATGCAAAGAGTGACTTGCATTATTTAAAGAAACTTGGAATTAAATTTGTAAATTATTTTGATTTATCACTTGCGCATTATTTAATAAGTGCAGGTTTAAAAAATGGGGAGATAACTTCGGAAACCTCAGGTTATTATGATTTGTACAATAACTACATGGAAACGCTTAAAGAGGAAGGGCTAAATAAGGTATACGAGGAAATAGAACTTCCGCTTGTTGAAATCTTAGTAGAAATGGAAGAAAGTGGCTTTCAAATCAATGAAAGGAAACTTGATGACCTAGATAGTGATTATACAATACGTCTTGAAAAACTTTCTAAAGAAATTTATGAGATAGCTGGAGAAGAATTTAATATCAATTCGCCAAAACAGGTCGCAAGTGTACTATTTGATAAACTTAAAATAGAAACATGGAATAATAAAAAGCAGTCCACCGCGGTGGGAGTGCTTGAAGAAGTAAGATATATACCAATAGTGGACTTAATACTAAAACATCGTAAACTTTCAAAACTCAAAAACACATATATAGATGTTTATAAAAAATTGTGTAAGGAAGGCGGGAATATAATCCACACCACCTTTAATCAGGCATTAACAAGTACAGGCAGGCTTTCCAGCAGCGAGCCAAACCTTCAAACCATACCAACACGTGACGAAGAGGGGCGGGAGCTACGCAAAATTTTTGAATCTAAGTTTGAGGGCGGAAGTTTAATCTCAGCCGATTATAACCAAATTGAACTTAGACTTTTGGCAGATATGTCTGGGGAGGAACATTTAATCGAGGCATATAAACGCGGCGAGGATATTCACACTTTGACGGCTTGCCAAATCTTCGGGGTAAGTAAGCCAACAGCCGACCAAAGACGGGAAGCGAAGGCGGTAAATTTTGGTATAATATATGGAATAAGCGATTATGGCTTAAGTCAAAATATAAAAAGTTCAAGGGCAAAAGCAAAATCATATATTGATTCATATTTTTCGCGGTATCCAAAAGTAAAAGAATTTATGGAAAAAAATGTTGAGGAAGCGACAAAAGCAGGTTATATAAAAACCATGTTTGGTCGAATTAGAAGAATACCCGAACTTTCCTCATCAAAATATCAAACTCGCAGCTTTGGGCAAAGGGTGGCAATGAATATGCCAATGCAGGGAAGTGCCTCAGATATAATAAAACTCGCAATGATAAATGTGCAGAAGGCACTAAAAGGCAAAAAAAGTCAGTTAATTTTACAGATTCATGACGAGCTTATTATTGATACCTATAAAGGTGAGGAAGAAGAGGTGGAAAAACTTCTTCGTCGTGAAATGGAGAATGTAGTAAAACTCAAAGTGCCACTTGTTGCAACGGTAGGAAAGGGAAAAAACTTGTACGAATGTAAGTAAAATCGTTTGACTACAAGGAAAATAAAGGTTATAATAAAAATAGTGAAATGGCAGATAGACATAGAAAAATGGGAATAGATTATGGAGATGTGAGGATAGGAATAGCGCTTACCGACCCGCTAAATATCATTTGTAGTCCTTATGAGGTATACAAAAATGTGGGACAGGAGGACGCAATAACCCATATTGCCCAAATCATAAAAACTTGTAATGTAGATGAAGTTGCCCTAGGGCTTCCGCTAAATATGGACGGAAGTGAGGGAGAGCGTGCTAAACTACATCGTGAGTTTGGGGAAAAGTTAGCCAGTTTTTCAGGTGTCAAAGTTCACTATGTAGATGAACGCTTAACCTCGGCGGAAGCAGAAGAGATATTAATTCAAAGCAAGGTGCGAAGGGAAAAGCGAAAGGAAATCATCGATAAAATATCTGCACAAATAATTTTGCAAACATTTGTGAATAATAAAAAGGGAGAATAAAAATGGAAAAGAAAGAACAAGCAAAACAACCACTAGATTTACTTGATATACTACTCGACCAAGAAAATAGAGAGCCAATAGTATTACAAGATGAGAATGGTAGACAGATAAGTTTTGAGCAGGTAGCGATAATTCCTTACGATTTGGAAAATGATAGAAAACTCTATGTAGTATTAAAGCCAATAGATAAGGTAGAGGGTATTGCAGATGACGAAGCAGTAGTATTCGTTTGCGAGCAAGATAAACAAGGCAATACAGTGCTTCGCGTAGAAGAAAATGAGGAAATTGCAATATCAGTATTTGATAAATATTATGACCTTCTTGAAGAGGCATCAGCTAAAAAACCTGCTAAGAAAACAACAACAAAAAAACAAGCAGAGAAGAAAACTCCAGCAAAGACAGCAGGAAAAACTGCCGGCAAAAAGACAACAAAGTAATTTGTTAAATCAAAAAGTAAAAAGATGCGAAAGCATCTTTTTTTGTTGCCAAATAATCTTGTCATTTCGACCTCACTTACCTCGTCATTTCGACCGAAGCCATTTTTTTATTATGTCATTTCGACCGAAGGGCGATAGCCCGAAGCGGAGAAATCTATCCTCCATTATTTCGTCCATAGCAGAAGACGCAGCTATTAAACCTATTTCTACAAGCCATACCTTCCCACAACAATGTATAAAAAAAGAAAAAATGCCCAACCTATATATACAAGGTGAATGACCTTGAAAATAGGAGGTGAAAACTATGTTCGGTAAGCGTAACAAGAAAGAGAAAGCTACAACAAAGAACAAAGTGGAAGCAGGAAGCGAGGCAAAAGCAGAGTCATCTAAAATGTCTCACACAAAGAATTCTACAAAATCTTGTAGCAGATAATCTTTTATAGTTTTCAGCAAAAAATCCATGTATTAGCATGGATTTTTTATTGTGCTAAAAGCTGTTTTGAAAGTTTTGAGAAGGTGAGTGAGAATCTATTAAATTCATCTTGATATTTGTATTCACTGCCATTAAATAAGTTATTACTTAATTTTATATTTTTAAAGGTAGTTATCTCTTCATCTCCATTACTTTTGACAGTTGTAATAGTAAGACTGAAAATGTATCCTTTAAGTTGAGTGTCCTCTAAAAGACAGAAAACATTGTCAGAAAAGGTGTTCATACTTGTTTCTTGTGACTCGCCTTCGCAGTGAAGTATTTCCATGCCGGCATTTTTTTCAGGTGCGTATCTTACGGTATAATAAATGTTAGTAAAATCAGAAGCAGGATAAGTAATGTTTGTAAGAGCGGCGTACATCATACCGTTTATATTGTCTTCGCCTTCACTAAACACTGCGGTGTATACACCTTCAGTGTCAGCACTCACTTTAAGGCGGGTGTTACTTTGGGTAGAATAAACCTTTGTGCCATCTTTTACCCAGCAAATAAATGGGAATTTGTCTTCATTTTTTGAAGTTGCAATAAGGTTAAGCTCACTTCCTTCTGCCCAAGTTTTATTAATACTGCCGTTTCCAGTGCCAATTTCGGAGTTGCTGCTTTTGGTAGAAATAGAAAAATACTTAGTTTCGCTGCACCCCGCAAAAAAGGTGATACAAACTAAGAGAAGTAATGTTAAATTAAAGAATTTAAACTTTTTCATACCAATATTATTAGTTATTTTTATAATATTTGTCAAATTATTTAGCAAAAATAACATAAAAGAATGTTTTTTTTTGAGTTTTTTTTAAACGACTGCATAGAATAGGCATAGAAAGGAGATTTTTATGTGGGAGTTTTCCTTAAATTTATCTAACGAGGAGTTAGCGAAATATCTTTTAAGCAACATAAAAGTAATAGTAAAGCAGACAGGAGGAGTAGTAACCTCTCATAAAGAAAATGGATATACAAGAATATTAATAGGTGTAAATGAAGTAAGTCGAGAGCAGTTAGAAAAAACTCTATCCAGATTTATAACTGAGGTCATATGCACATATTATAAATCGTCATTTTTAGACAAGTTTTTATTTTTACCACAACATGATAAAATGGGAGTACTTGCTTTCAAGAAGGCACTACTCAATTTTGATAGAGAAACAGATTATTATATAATCCAAAAAAATTTGTCCTTTGAAAGTGACTTGTATCTAGAGTCGTTTTACGAATTCAAACTTAAAAATCTTAAAAATAAATGGACTGAATTAGTTGCTCTTGCAAATGAAAATAGGGATTATTTAATAAGTGCAGATGCATTTAATGATTTATTAAAATTTTTAGTAGATAATTTAGATATTTGTGAAGATGAAGTCAATATAATTGAAGATGAAGAGGGCTATAAAATATTTCTTGAAATGCAAAACGGAGAGAGGGGACAGTATCAAAATAAGACCTTTAATGATGAGGGATTAATCTCTTCAATAATAGACTTGTCGCCTCAAAAGATAAATCTGTATTGTAACGCAGTAAATAATACAACCAGCCTTCTTGAACGATTATATGAACAACGCATAGTAGTAAAAACACAATGTCAGTTTTCGCAACTTAAAAAGCAGTAAATTTTTGTGAAAATTATCAAAGGTTATAAATTTAAAAAACCTAATAATTTCAGTTGACAAAAAATAAACAAAGTGCTAATATACTGGCATAAGCATTAGTGAAAGACAAGTAGTTTAATTGGAAGCGTACAGAGAAGGGTTGGCTGGTGAAAAACCTAAGCGGAAAATCAAATGAAACCACTTTTATGAAGATATGCAAAAAATTGAGAGGCAAAAGTAATTTTGCAATTAAGGTGGAACCGCGGTTTAACACATCGTCCTTAAAGTTTTTTAAGGGCGTTTTTTTTATTCTACACTTTCATTTCGACCGAAACTCACTCCACCCTTGTCATTCTGAGCAAAGTGAAGAATCCAGCACAGCGTAAAGCCCATCTTGTCATTCTGAGCGAAGCGTAAGCGTAGTCGAAGAATCCAGCGTAGCGAAAAAAGCGGCTAAGCTACTGTCATTTCGACCGAAACCTGTCCTTACTACACTGTCATTTCGACCGAAACGAAGTGGAGCGGAGAAATCTCACGCCTAAAAATATATTTAAGAAGGAGTATTATATGAAACTTGAAAAAATTGTTGATAAAGATTTGGAAATAGCAAGGCATTCACTTGCTCATATTCTTGCGAAAGCGATAACTCAAACATATCCACAATGCAAACTGACAATAGGTCCTGCTATTGAGGACGGCTTTTATTATGATATCGACCTTGATAAAGCACTTACACCTGAGGATTTTCCTGCACTAGAAAAGATAATGACACAGATAATAAATAAAGGCGAAAAGTTTACAAAAAAGGTGGTGACAAAAGAAGAGGCACTTCGCCTTTTTGCTGGAAACGAGTATAAGGAAGAAATAATCAAAGAACTTCCAGAAAGTGAAGAGGTCTCTTTATATTACACCGGTGACGACTTTGTTGATTTGTGCCGCGGCCCTCATGTAGAAAGCACCAATAAATTACAAGCATATGGATTCAAAATTCATAGCGTAAATGGCGCATACTGGCGTGGAAGCGAGAAGAATAAAATGCTACAACGTGTGTACGTATATGCATTTAAGACAAAGAAAGACCTTGCGGAATATTTAGCAATGTTACAAGAGGCAAAGAAGCGAGATAACCGAAAACTAGGTAAAGAACTAGGTTTGTTTATGATATCACCAGAGGGAATAGGATTTCCGTTCTATCTTCCAAATGGAATGGTGGTAAGGAATGAGCTTATCGATTATTGGCATGAAATCCATAGAAAAGCCGGATATAAAGAGGTTATGACACCGATTATGCTTTCAAAACACCTGTGGGAAACTTCGGGGCATTGGGACCATTATAAAGACAATATGTACACAACAAAAATAGATGACACCGATTATGCTATAAAGCCTATGAACTGCCCAGGCGGAGTATTAGTATATAAAAACGCCCCACATTCCTATCGAGATTTGCCATTAAGGATAGGGGAATTAGGGCTGGTACATCGCCATGAAAAGTCAGGGGAACTTGGCGGACTTATGAGGGTAAGATGCTTTACTCAAGACGATGCCCATATCTTCATGACTCCAGCTCAGATAAAAGAAGAAATCAAGGGGGTGGTGTCGTTAATAGATGAGGTATATACACTCTTTAATTTTTCGTATGAGATAGAACTTTCTACACGCCCTGAAAACAGTATGGGAAGTGACGAGGACTGGGAAAATGCAACAAATGCACTTGTTGAAGCACTTGACGAACTTGGCAGAGATTATGTAATCAATGAGGGCGATGGTGCCTTTTATGGGCCAAAAATAGACTTCCACTTAAAAGATGCACTTGGTAGAACATGGCAATGTGGTACAATTCAACTTGACTTCCAACTTCCTCAGAGGTTTGAATTAGAGTATACTGGTGAGGACGGAGAGAAACATCGTCCAATTATGATTCATAGGGTGATATACGGCTCAATAGATAGATTTATCGGAATATTAATTGAGCATTTTGCTGGTGCTTTTCCTTTGTGGCTTGCTCCAGAGCAGGTAAGGGTACTATCGCTTACAGATAGAAATAATGATTATGCTAAAAGTATAGTAGAAGAATTAAGAAATAAAAATCTACGCTGTGAAGGCGATTATAGAAACGAGAAAATCGGATATAAAATTCGTGAGGCATTAAGCATGAAAGTGCCATACTTAATCATAGTAGGTGATGAAGAAGAGGAGAATAAAACAATATCAATACGTGGCC